>JBAQYC010000092.1:0-5344 GCA_049299835.1 Candidatus Cryosericum sp.
CTGTTCCCTTGGCAACGCCCATGCTGACTTCGTCATAGAAGTAGTAGATCCCTTGCATGAGCTGGCTCTGGACATAGATGACCGTGAAGCTGATAGATTCGAACACGACAAAGGACCTGTTGCGGAAGCAGGCACCCAGAGACTTCCAGAAGCTGAACTGTTCCTCTTCCTGCTGGAAGTGGCTCTCCTTGAAGAAGAAGGTGCTGGCAAAGATGACTCCCGCCATGAGGATCCCAAGACCGATCATGATGAGTCGGTAGGGCGTGGCATCTTGACCGGGTCCCGGCTGGATGAGCCCGATGGCGATTGGGAAGGCCGTAGAAACAAGGCTGAAGCCGATCTTCCAGATGAAGATGCTGCTTCGGGCCTTGTTGGAGACTGCCATTTCATACGGCATGATGTAGACGGCAGTTGCGATAGCCGTATAGAGCGCATCGAACAGGAACATCCCAACCAGCATCTGAATGAACAATGCCGTTTGGTTGCCCTTGAAGCCAGGCAGGACGATCCAGAAGACCGCAAAGGCTGCGGCATACAGTGGTGCCCCGTACCGGATATAGGGGATGCGGCGTCCGAGCCCGCTCCTGGTCCGGTCACTGATGTATCCGAACAGTGGATCGTTGAAGGCGTTCCAGATGGCGAAGAGCAGCCACACGATTGAAGCGAGGCGCGGAGCCAGGCCCATGACACGCGTGAAGTAGTACGTCAGTGCTGCGCCTTCTGCGATCGAACAGAGGATAGCGGTCGCGCCGTCGGCTGCTGACACCCAGATGCGGCTGTGGACTGGCACATACTCTTCGTGAAGTGGTGCTGCCGATGTCGAGGGGGGAGTGTCCTGAGTGATCCGTGTACTCATGTCCTCGGTTCTTACCTGGTCATTGCTTCCTCTTTCCATTTCTGTTCCCCCTCACTCTCAAGATCACTAGCTCCAGATACGGCCATTATATCGGCAACAGGCTTCCTGTGTAGGTGAGAGCTGTCCTGTCGCGGACCCGTTGTGCAGCGGCGCCTGCCATCCATGTTTCTCTGGCCGCTTGTCCCTCAGGTGACTTCATAGTCTGCGGGGAAGCAGATTTGATCCAACAATTAGTAGTGTTTTTGCTGTTACTGGCGTTCTCAAATGGGAGCCACCAGCCGTGCAATCTGGCAAGGAGGCGCTCCATGCTGTGTCCAAACCGTGGGAGGATGATTTCGGAAGGGTTTGTCCTCTGTCCCGCGTGTGGACCAGGGCTCTCAAGTGGAAAGACCAGGACAACGGTGTTTGTTCCCTGCCGAAAGGGTCAGAAGTGGGGATTCTGCGACCGAGACAGAAAGATGGTGGTGCAGGCGGCCTACGACGGTGTACGTCCCTTCGCGGAGGGTCTTGCGAACGTCGATGTAGGAGGCAAGTGAGGATATGTCGAAACCAGGGGGGACATGGTGATCTCCGCCATCTATGGCCATGCTGCTGCTTTCCGCGAAGGTCTCGCGCTGGTTGAAGTCGACGGGACAGCAGAACTGACCGTCTACCATGCGAAAGGGGCTGGCTCTTCCTATCCTCTTACTTGGAACCGGAGGAGTTACCAGATGAAAGAGTGCTGGTGGATTTCGACCCGACCAGCAATCCCTGCAGTGTCTCTAAGGATTGTTAGTCCTGCCAACTGATGTCCGCCAAGGACCGACAGAAGGGGTCCGTTTACACAAAAAAAGCTCTGCGTACCGAAAGATCGCAGAGCCTTCCCAATTCAGAGGAGAAGAGACAACGAGTTCAGCAGGTCACTTCGAGCGCCAGCCCCCATCTACGCGTACGACGGTACCAGTGATATAACTGGCGTCATCCGAGGCCAGGAAGAGGATGGCGCTTGCAATCTCTTCGGGTTCGGCAATGCGTCCCAGAGGAGCGATCGCTGCGAACACCTGAGTGGCTTGAGGGTCCTTCAGTAAATCGCTGGTCATGCCGGTGCGCACGGCACCGGGAGCCACGCCGTTAACGCGCACGCCCTGCGGGGCCACTTCAACGGCGATCTCATTGATAAGGCCCATGACGCCGAACTTGGAAGCAGTGTAAGCCACGCCGCCGGCACTTGCACCCAGCCCAGCCACCGACCCGGTCATCACAATGTTGCCCTTGGTCTTGATCAGCTCAGGAATGGCGGCCTTGGCGCCAAAGAAGTAACCGCGCAGATTGATGTTGATGATACGATCCCATAGCTCGGGCGTGGTCTTCTCCCAGTTAGCCATGCCATCGAGCATGCCAGCGTTGTTTACGTAGACGTCCAATTTTCCATAGGTGTCCACCGCCTTCTTGACCAAAGCCTGTACACCTTCCCAATTGGTAACATCTACTTTCTGGAAGGTGGCTTCGCCGCCCGCCACCTTGATCTGACTTACCGTATCCTGTCCGCCAAGCTCAACGATATCGCCTACCACAACCTTAGCGCCTTCCTCTGCAAAAAGCTTGGCAGCGGACCGCCCCATGCCAGAGCTTCCGCCGGTTACAACAACAACCTTGCCATTGAATCGTGCCATTTGATCCTCCTAAGACTTAGGTCTCAAAAACCACTGATCAGGCACAATGTACTATCTGAGCTTCTCGTTGCCAGGAACGAGTCTCAACAAAACTCTTCGCTATGCCAGCTCCCTCTCTTGCGGACTTTCTCAGTAACTTTAGCTTGTTATAGAAAAGCTTACAAGTAGATTGCTTCACAAATAGTTCTCATTCCTTGCTCGACCAACTTCATTTTTCTCCTTGGCTGAGGGTTTCTGCAGCAGCCCCGCACTTGCTGCATGCCAAAAGTCAGCGTGCCGCCGCACTGGAGTTTCGGCGACTACTCACACCTCATCCTTCATTCCGCCGCAAGAGGGGTATCTTCCTACCTGCAAACTCTGGAAAACTCAGGGCTTGGGGTACATGATGGTGATCGCCTGGGTCGGCCCTTCCCGCTGCACATCGGAACCCAGACGTCAGGATCAGAAGCTTGACCCTGTTGGATACCCGTACCGAAGGCTGAATATACACCAACATTATGGACTTGACTTTGGCGAAGTTGACCCGTTATAGAGAACCGCCCTCTCTATGTGGCAGAAAGGGCGGTTCACGTGCAGGGAGGTAACAGTCACTCTATGGCAGGTACCTGTAGCGCGAATTTCACGATCACTCGCTGCGCAATGCTTCAACAGCATCCATTTTGGAAGCCGAGATTGCCGGAATATGACCGCCAAGAATGGTGAGAACCGTACTGACGGCCACCAGCAGGACGGCATGCAGTACTTGGAGATTCGCAACACCGCTTAGGCCGGTTAACCGGTACAGAATGGCATTGATTGGAATGGTCAGGAGCCAGGCAATTGCAATGCCCATGATACCGGAGCTGACCCCGAGAATACAGGTTTCTGCATCGAATACAAGGGTAATGTCCTTCTTCCGTGCGCCAAGAGCACGCAGAATGCCAATCTCCTTCGTACGCTCCAGCACAGACGTGTAGGTAATAACGGAAATCATGATGAGGCTGACCACAAGCGAGATAGCAGCAAACGCTATCAAGACAATAGTAATGGCATCCATGATGCCGCCCGTCATGTCGGTCACTGTGCCTGCCAAGTCCGTATAAATGACCTGGTCCTTGACGTCTTTTCCCTCGTTATAGGCATCCAGATAGGCGACGACCGCATCTTTGTCATCAAAATTGTTGGGGTATACCATCACCATGAAGGGAGTGGCATTTCCGCCGAGATAGGATAGAAAGGAAGACTTCGTTGCTTCGTCCATGTCCTCCATGGTCATGACGTTCTTATCGGTCAATTTCTGAGCTTTGACAATGTCGGAGCCTCTCGCAGTGTCAATAATCATTTGTGACAACTCGTCGCTGTACGCAATGCCGGACCCGAGAATCCCGACCTTGACATCCCGCTTCTGGCGGCCGACTCCGGCAATCTTCACCGTGATGTCTTTGCTCGAGGCATACATCGCGTCGTAATCCCGGCCAGGGAGATAGGAGCCAAACTTCGTCTGGACATAGTAGTCATTGTTGGATATGATTTTGAACTCCGTGCCGACGATATCGGTGAACTTGATGCTTTCCAGGTCCCTGGTTTCAAAACCCAGATTTTTCAGGATATTGACGTCGATACGGTTTTTGGAGTCTATGACAAGCACCAGGTCGGTTGCGCTTTGTGGATAACTGCCCGCGACCAATTCATAGTTCTTCGAGAAATAGGATCCATTGCCTTCTTTGAGCTGCTTGGGATAGGAGGAAAGCCCGATTCCGCTCATGCCCGAGATGCTCGCCATGCTTGTCATGGTACTCATCATGCTTGTCGTCCCCTGGCCGCTGCTCAGAGATGCCAAAGGACTGTTGAGTGATACCGGTGTGATCGTACCATTGACATTCCGCAGCATGTTCATGGCGACGATACGAGTGTATCCGATGCCGCTGCAGATTTCCGGGTCGATCTTGTTCAGGTAGTTCATGTAGCCATCGCTGAAGACATTGGTGTGCACAATCGTTGTTGCTGCTGGATCATACAGATAGACTTTGTCAGAATTGGCGTATTCCTCTGTACCCAGCATCTTGTCTTTCACTAAGTTCTCTATGCCCGCTATGTTTTCCGCACTCATCTCTGCGGCTGACTGCGATATGATGATCGGAAACTGGGCCATGGTGTCACTTTGAAAAGAGTTGATCTGGGCTTGGAATCCGGTGGAAAGACTGAGAATCACGGCGATGCCTATGATTCCGATGCTGGACGCAAATGCGGTCAAGAATGCTCTTCCCTTCTTCGTCTTCAGATTGTTGAAGGAGAGCTTCAGGGCCGTCAGGAAGCTCATACTGGTCTTCCTTATCCTGAACGTGTCCGACTTTGGTCTTTCTTGATGAGGGTGATTGTCGGAAGTGATTTTTCCGTCCTGAAAACGAATGATTCTGTCGGCATATTTTTCGGCGATCTCAGGGTCATGAGTGACCATAATGACCAAGCGATCCTTTGCAACTTTTTTTATCAAATCCATGATCTGAATGCTCGTAGTCGTGTCCAGGGCGCCTGTCGGTTCATCGCAGAGCAGGATTTCCGGATTGGTGACAAGGGCTCTCGCAATGGCGACACGCTGCATCTCTCCCCCGGATAATTGGTTTGGCCTCTTGTTCAGATGGTCTTTCAGGCCGACCTGCTCCAGGACTTCGAGTGCTCTCCTGTGTCGTTCCTCTGCGGGAACACCGCTCAGCGTCATACCGAGTTCAACATTGGCAACAATGCTCAGGTGTGTAATCAAGTTGTAGGTTTGAAACACAAAGCCTACAGCGTTATTGCGATAGGCATCCCATTCATCCTCTTTGAAGTCTGAAGTCTTCTTGCCCTTGATGATGAG
>JBAQYC010000093.1:0-2918 GCA_049299835.1 Candidatus Cryosericum sp.
CTACTTGGTACACTTCCCACGCGACATGTACGTCGACATACCTGGGCACGGCAAAGACAAAATCAATGCAGCGTATGCCTATGGTGGATCGCCGCTGCTCGTTCGTGCGTTGCAGAACTTGGTTGGCATATCCTTTGACCATATGGCAGTCGTCGGGTTTGAAGGTTTCAAGGCTATGACCGATGCCGTTGGTGGGGTCGACGTTTACGCTGAGGAAGCCAGCATCGACGAGGTCTACGTCAGCGAGGACAACACCAGGAGGGAGCACAATGCGGTGCATGTCGGCATGAATCATCTCGACGGTGCGGCTGCACTGGGATTCGTTCGTGAGCGGTACCAGCTCAGCCAGGGCGACATCTCACGAGGGCGTCGTCAGCAGGCATTCGTCAAGGCCCTGATGCTCAAGGTCCTGAGCAAGGAGACTCTGACCAATCCGGTACGTTTCGCCTCCCTCGTGCAGGCTGTGGCCCGGAACCTCACAGTGGACAATGCATTTTCCGTCGCCGACATCTACTCGGAGGCGCTCAAGTTGAAGGACCTCCGCGGCGACGACATCGTGTTCATCACGGCGCCCATCACAGGTTTTGGCAGAAGCCCTCAAGGGGCCTCGATCGACATCGTGGACGAGGCCAGGATGACCCAGCTTTCGACTGCCCTCAGAACCGACGACATGGAAAGCTTCGTGGCCGGTCAGTAGATTTCGGCGGCACCCACGCCGACTCCGGCCGCTCGGTCAGTGTCCGACCGCCTCACCCAGCGTCAGTTGCTGGAACATTCTGATGACGGCATCAGTGGTCGCAACCTCAGCGTACGTTTTGTCCAGCGCGGCCAGGAACGCTCGCTGGACCATGGAGGCAGGTACCGTTTCTCCGGCGAACGTCAGGTCGCGCGTGGCACACGCGTCGGCGGCGACAATGCACTCGAACCCATAATCAGAGGCTGCACGCGTTGTCGCGTCGATGCACATATGCGTCATCATGCCGCAGATAATCAGGCGAGAGACCTCGTCCGCTTCCAGCAGTTCCAACAGGTTCGTGTCGCGGAAACTGTTGGGGTATTGCTTTCGGACGACCGCTTCGCCGGGCAGGGGCCTGATGCTGGTATAGAGGCTCGCACCGGGCGAAGCGTGCCTGAACGATGTGGCCTGAGGGTCGAGAGCTACGTGCTGGACGAAGACGGCGGGCACGTGGTTGTACCGGGCATGTCCCAGGAGTCTCTTCGCCTGACAGGCAGCTTCTGTGGCTCCCTCGAGGGGTATGGCGCCACCAGCAAAGTACTCTCTCTGGATATCAACGAGCAGGAGAGCTGTTTTCACTGGTCAGTCCTCAAATGTACCACCGTCAAGCTATTTACCAGCTGACCCCAAAGGACACTCGAGGGCTGTGATCTTGTCGATGCGGGGCTGGTGACGTCCGCCCTGATAGGTCGCATTCAGCCAGGTGACGACGCAGTCGAGCGCGATTTCTTCGGCTGTCGTCCGGCCGCCAAGCGCGAGAACGTTGGCATTGTTGTGTTCCTTGGCCATACGTGCCGTGTAGCCGTCATGGACCAGGGCACAGCGTATGCCGGCGACCTTGTTGGCCGCGATGCTGGCGCCGATGCCGGTGCCGCAGATGACGATGCCGACCGTGGTGGGATCCGCCACGACCTTGCGGGCGACTGCAGCGGCGAAGTCGGGATAGTCGACGGAGTGCTCACCGCTGTCGGTGCCCAGGTCCTCTACCTCGTGTCCCTTGAGCGTCAAGGCATGGATAAGAAATGACTTGAGGCGGAATCCACCGTGATCGGAGCCAATGATGATCTTCATGTACTCACCTCGGTCTGAGGAATGGGATGCGAAGAGACAGCAGCGCAATGAGCAATCCGAGCGCCATGCCTCCGAGAACTTCGAACAGGGTATGCCCGACAAGTTCAGTGAAGTGCTTGTAGTCGAAGCGGTCCCACAACTTGAACTCTTCGAAGATGGCGTTCAGGGTCCGTGCGTGCCTGCCGACTTCCTGGCGAACGCCTGAGGCGTCAAACACGACGACGCCGCTGAAGATCATACAAACCGCAAACAGAGGCGATGCAAACCCCTCCGAGAATCCTACCATGGCTGTCAGCGCGGTGACAGCAGCGCTGTGAGAACTGGGAAAGCCACCGTTGGAAAACAGGAGCGGCCACTTCCATTCATGATACTCGCCGTAGTGGATAAGCGGCTTGATTCCCTGTGCAACGAGGTCCGCGATGACTGCTACGATCAGGATCTTGTTGTCCCAGAGGTTGTTCACTCTCGCCCCTTTGGCTGCCATTGATAATCCACATGAAGAGTATACAGTGATGGAGTGGTTTGTAAACGCGCGCCAAGGCAGCGGATTGCATCAGTACCTGCTCCGCTCACTCTTATAGGAGGATACCTGTGCCAATACTTGTATCAACAACAACTACTACTCCGGCTACGCCGACGAGTACCGGGCCGAGCTTCTTCGTCCTGCTGCTCTCTGGTCTTGCTGTCATGTTCCTGGGCAACCTGCTGGGGCGTTTCCTGTCCAAACGGACCGGCAGAACGGTCAGCCGCAAACTCTATTTCATCATAACCATTCCTATCATGATTGTCTTTGTCGTCGTTGTCTTCGCGATGGGCCGAAACCTGTCCGTAACCAGCCAGTATGCTCTGTTTGCTGCCTACATCCTTGGCTTCTCGATCCTTGGCGGGTTTGTGGAAGCTCCGCCCATGCCGACTCGACCCACTGGAGTGTCCAGGGATGCCAGGCCCGATGAGGAGCTGCCACATATGACGACAGGCAGCGACACTATCGAAGGCGAGGGCAAGGACGTCACACAGGACTCGCCTGTCGACGACAAGACCGAACACTGATTGGGGTCAGCTGGTAAATAGATACAAGTGGTACATTGTCAATCACCCCGCTCCCTGGAGC
>JBAQYC010000094.1:0-4884 GCA_049299835.1 Candidatus Cryosericum sp.
AATTGCAAGGGTGCGGTGTGCATAGTATTCGATGGATTTTCCAAGGATGTTGCCTGCAGCAATACTTGGAACAATGAGAATGTCGGCGTCTCCGGCAACTGGAGACCGGATGCCCTTCTTCTCGGCCGCATATTTCGAAACAGCGTTGTCGAGAGCAAGAGGACCGTCAACGATGCACCCCTTGATCTGGCCGCGTTCGTTCATTTTTGCCAGAATCGCGGCGTTGATGGTCTCCGGCATCTCGGGATTGACGGCTTCGACTGCACAAAGTATTGCCACCTTCGGCATCGGATTACCGAGCTTGTGTGCCACTTCCACACAGTTGTTGATGACCGCGGCCAATGCGTTGAGGTCGGGTGCGACGACAACACCACCATCACTCATGAGAACCAGCTTTTTGTTGCCATCACGCTCATCCTCGAACGCAGCAACACTTGTCATGATTGCCCCGGTACGAAGTCCCCAGTCCTTGTTCAAAGCTGCTTTCATCAGGATACTGGTTTTCGTCGTCCCCTTCAGCAGGACTCCTCCCTGCTTCACTGTCTCGACGGCGACCTGTGCCTTCTCTTCCTCAGAATCCGCCTCCAGGATGTCCTTGACGAAACTCCTGTCGGGATAGGCAGCGAGTGCCTGGTCGATCTTTTGTCTGTTGCCAATCAGCACAGCCTCGCCGAAACCGAGTCTGTAACTCTGTTCAACTGCCTGCAGGGCATCAGCATCCTCGCCGCCCGCGACAATTACACGGGTCCTGCCTTTGCCTTTCAACTGCTCGAAGAGCTCAGCAAACGTGGTTATCATGACATCCTCCTAGACATACTCCCGCGCTTCTTCCTCGTGGCGGAGAACTCTCAGGGCAGCACCGGCCAGTGCCTCAAGCTCCTCTTCACCAGGATAAACCTTGACAGGAGCAATCCATCCAACGCGTTCAGTGATTTCCGAAACAAGCCTCCTGTCATATGCCATCCCTCCAGTAAGAAGGATAGCTTCCGCACTGCCTTTCAGGACGGCTGCCATGGCGCCAATCTGCTTTGCGATCTGGTAGCACATTGCGTCGAATACGAGCTTCGCGTCAGCGTTTCCAGAATCGATCATCTCTTCTACCTTTCGCAGGTCATTGACGCCGAGGTAGGAAGCCAGACCCCCGTTCTTCGTGACGGCGTCCATGAGCTGCTTCTCACTCCATCCGCTGTTGAAACAAAATCTGATCAGTGGTGCTGTCGGCAACTCACCACTGCTTCCCGGCGAAAAGGGCCCTCCATACTCTCTTGATACCGTATCCACCATCTTTCCCTTCTTGATTGCCGTGATGCTTATCCCGCCGCCAAGGTGTCCGATGACGATGTTCAGCTCCGAGATTTCCCTGTGGACTTCCGCCGCATACTTGAACAGCGTCGCCCTTGTGTTCAGCGCGTGTGAGAAGGTCGGTCGCTCTATCTCCTTAAGGCCCGAGATTCTCGCAACATCCTCAAACTCGTCAACGCAGACTGGGTCTGCGATGTAGGCGGGAGCACCAATTTGTCCTGCAATCTGGAAGGCAATCCACCCGCCAAGATTGGAGGGATGGTCAACTGATGAGTTCTTGAGATCATTCAACATCCTCTCGTTGACCACGTATACGCCGGCCTTGACAGGTTTGATAATGCCGCCCCTGCCAATGACTGCATCAATTGTCGTAAGATCGACATTGTTCCTAGCAAGGAATGCGAGGACGACCTGTGTCCTGAAGTCCTTCTGTTCAAAAGACGTGGAGAATCGTGAGAGCTCCTCGACATCGTGCAACAGTGATTCCTTGTAGATCGGCTTGTCATCATCAAAAAGACCCAGCTTGGTCGACGTCGAACCAGGATTGATAGCTAAGATCCTCATCTGCCCCGTTTTCATCAGCTATTGGAGATCCTTCGTTGCCTGCTCGAATCCCATGTCAAAGGCCCGAAGGTTCGCATCCATGGCCCTTGCCGGAAGGTTGTCTTTCATTGCCGCTACCAGGAACTCCTTCTCGAGAGGGAATCCAGGAGTGGCAGATGACGCACCGAGCATGACCATGTTCAGGGCCAGGGCATTACCTGCCTCTCGTGCCATGCTCTCAGCGTCGAGAACGACTACCTTCTTGAGTTTGGACCTCAGCTCGTCGAGGTATATCTTTGGATCGAGATATACGGACGTGCCCAGGGCCACCGTCACGGGAACAATGGGTCGTGTGTTGACCACAGCGACAGTGTCTTCGCTCAGTTTGTTCATCGCTCTCAGGGATTCCGCCGGCTCAAAAGAAATCAGCAGGTCTGTCCCGCCCTGTTCAATGATCGGGCTGTATGCATCGCCGATTTTCATTTCTGCGGGAACCGATCCGCCGCGCTGAGCCATTCCATGGATTTCACTCATGACGACGCCGACCCCCTTCTTGACGCATGCCAGACCCAAAACCATAGACGTCCTGACAACGCCTTGGCCACCAACTCCTGTAATGTACACACAATAGGTTTTCATGATTATCTCCTGACACCAATTGCCTTCTGAGGGCAAACCTGAACACAGACCGCGCATCCGTTGCACTGTTCTGCATCGATGGCGACCTTTCCATCCTTGTCAATGAACATGGCAGGGCAAGCGAACTTGGTAACACAGAGCATGCATTTGTCGCATTTTTCCTTGTCGACGGTGAAAATGAGCTTTTGTCTCGTTGATTTATCCTTGGTCTTGATCATGACACATGGGTGCTTAGAGATGACCACCGCCACGCCATCAAACTGCAGAGCCTCCTCCATCACCGCCTGTGCGGCCGCCAGGTTAGCTGGATCGACGGTTTTGACGAAGCCGACTCCCATGGCCTTCACGATCTCCTCGATGGAAACTTCTGGCGCCACCTCGCCCATCCCGTTCAGCGGCATGCCGGGGTTGGGCTGCCCGCCCGTCATGGCCGTGATCCGGTTGTCCAGAACGACGATTACCAGCTTCCGAGCTGCATGCACCACGTTCACGAGTGGAGGCATTCCCGAATGGAAGAAGGTTGAGTCGCCAATGAAGGCAATGACCTTCTGATCAGTCGCAACGGACAGGCCACTGGCAAGCCCGATACTGGAGCCCATTGAGAGTAGATAGTCCGCCATCGTGTAAGGAGATCCAGCACTCAGGCTGTAGCACCCAATATCCGCTGGAAATACTGCATTGCTTATCCCCAGATGCTCTATGGCTTTCTTCGTAGCATAGTACATCGCTCTGTGAGGACAGCCGGGACACCACACGGGCGGGCGGACAGGTAGTTTCAGATCGGACGTCGCTCCCGTCTTCTCTGGAAGCGTCAGGCCAAGCGCCTTGCTGATACCAGCCTTCAGGATATCGGGACTGAACTCGTAGGGCATCGGCATGGTGCCGTCCAGCTTTCCGTAGATCTTTCTCTGCAGCCCGTACTTGCCAAGGATCGCGTAGACCTCTTTCTCCATAATGGGATCGACTTCTTCAGCCACCAGAATTGCCTCATGGTCTTTGAGGAAGCTGAGTACGGTCTGTTCAGGGAAGGGGTACGTGAACGTCAGCTTGAGGACATCCGCCTTGAGATCGTATTCATCGACAACGTCCATAGCATAGTTGAAGGTGGGCCCACTCGTGATGATGCCAAGCTTGCCACCCCTCTTGTAGACCTTGTTCCACGGGCTCGCATCGGCGTCCTTTGCCAACTCGGCAAGCGTCGCAATGATCCTCTTGTGCGCAGGGTACGATTGTGCTGGCATCACCAGAAATCTAGAGGGCTCTTTCAAAAACTCGCCCATCTTCTTACCGACATGGACTTCACCCATACTGACAATGCCTCTCATGTGAGAGATTCGCGTCGTGGTGCGCATGAGAACTGGCAGCTCGGACTTCTCAGAGATCTCATATGCATACTTCATGAGATCATGCATTTCCTGGGGACTCGAGGGTTCAAGCACAGGCGTATTGCCCAACCGTGCGTACCACCTGTTGTCCTGCTCGTTCTGCGAGGACCACATGGATGGGTCATCCGCAGAGAGCACGACCATTCCCGCCCTGATCTTTGTATGGGCAATCGACATGAACGAATCTGAAGCAACGTTCAGGCCAACGTGTTTCATCCACACAAACGATCTCAATCCTGAAGCGGCGGCGGCGGCGGCGACCTCCAATGCGACCTTTTCATTCGTGGAGAATTCAAAGTACATCCCCGCATCTTTGGCCACATCCATAAAGGTGTCTCCTATCTCAGAGGAGGGGGTTCCCGGGTATGTGGCAGCGACAGAGATGCCATTTTCAAGAGCTCCCCGCACCACGGCCTCATTTCCTAGTAAGTATAGTTTACTGCCCGATTCTGCTGTCAATATGTCACTCATTTTGCTGATTCCTCCTTGTCAACTTCGTGTAATCGGCATGGGTACTTCTTCTGGCCACCGCCCTGGCCGTTCACCCACGTTCCGTCGAGAGCATGTTCTGTATTCAAGATCAGGGGGTCGGCATACACAGGTATGCCGACCCCGTTCGTGATTATCAGCTTTTTGCCTCAGCCAGTTCCCTGTTCTTCCGAGCGATCTTTCTAGGTGCAACGATCAGGATTGGCAGGACGAGAATCGCCATACCAAGGTATGCGAGACTCGAATATCCTTTCCTCACAATGTTCACAATACCTATGTTCGATACCGCCCAGATGATAGCGATCCAGATGATAGTCCATATCCTGAGCCTGAACTTGTCATTTGCCCATCGACTACCGTTCTTGGCCCATTTGGCACTTGTGGCCGACCATCTCTTTGCAGTCGCCCACAACATGGACACGGCCGTTGTAACCAGGGCAAGGAGGACCATAACATGATAGAGAATCGAGAAGATGGGCGACATGCTCTTCACGATGGTAAGCGTAGGTGCGGCGTCCTTGAGGAC
>JBAQYC010000095.1:0-2067 GCA_049299835.1 Candidatus Cryosericum sp.
CTGCAACGGCCTTTTTCCACGAACGATCACCCGGAGATAAGGTCAGCGCCATCTGGGGCCGCTGTGACCTGTTCGTGTTGATTCATCAGCACTTCGCTGTTGACAGAAACACAGTCAGGAAGTAACCTGATAAGGGTTGTCGAGGGCCGGTCCTGGGCGGTTGCCCTGAGAGCGGCCATTGTCATATATGGAGGTTGACATGGAACGTGTGCTGAGTAGCGAACTATCCTCTCATACAGGTGAACGTATTATGATGGCGGGGTGGATGCACCGCATCCGCAAGCTTGGAAGTGGTATGGTTTTCGTTCATCTGCGCGATCGCTCGGGCATCTGTCAGATCGTCGTTGAAACGCCCGAGGCCGTGGCGTCTATCGATGGACTTCTTGTCGAGAGCGTCATTCAGGTCGAGGGAACCGTCGTGGCCGAGTCGCAGGCGGCGGGCGGGTACGAACTTCACGATCCGTCATTCACGGTCCTGTCTCCGGTAGTCGACGCGCTGCCGTTCCCAATCAACAAGCCGGTCATCAACGCGCATCTGGACACCTTTCTCGACAACGCAATGGTCGGCCTCAGAGCTCCCTCCAAGCAGGCTGTCTTCAAGCTCAGTGCGGGCGTACAGCACGGGTTCCGTGCCGCACTGGATGCCAAGGGCTTTACAGAGGTCACGACACCCAAGCTCACCGGGTCTGCTACTGAATCAGGGGCCACCGTCTTCCCTGTTGAGTATTTTGGCAAGAAGGCCTATCTGGCGCAGAGCCCTCAACAGTACAAGCAGATGATGGTCGGTGTTTTCGAGCGCGTGTATGAGGTAGCCCCCGTCTTCAGGGCTGAGCCTCATCAGACGATTCGCCATCTCAATGAGTATGTCAGCATGGACGCCGAGATGGGATTCATCAAAGACCACACGAGTGTCATGGCCGTTCTGACAGATGTCGTCCATGGTATTCTTGGATATCTCTCAGAGCACTATGCGAAAGAACTTGAACTTCTCAAGGTCGAGATGCCGCTGGCGCCCGAGACGTTTCCACACGTCTATTTCCCGGACGCACAGCAGTGGATCTTCGAGCGCCACGGCGAGGACTGCCGCGGAGAACCGGATCTTGCCCCTCAGCACGAGAAATGGCTTGGCGAGTGGGCAAAGGAGACCTTCCAGTCCGATTTCCTCTTCGTTACCGGGTATCCGATGGTGAAGCGTCCCTTCTACACGGCGCCGAATCCGGATGACCCAACGTACTCCAACTCGTTCGATCTGCTCTTCCGGGGGACCGAACTGGTCACTGGTGGGCAGCGTCTCAACAAGTTTGACGACTATGCCAGGGCCCTGGAATCTCATGGCATGACACAGGAAGCCGTTGCGGGTTACCTGGAGGCGTTCCGCTTTGGAATGCCGCCTCACGGCGGGTTTGCCATCGGGCTGGAACGGTTCATCATGCAGTTGACGGGTCTCACGAACCTGCGCGAGGCCGCTTTGTTCCCGCGTGACATGGAGCGGTTGCAGCCCTGATTCATCAAATGTGAACATCATTGTACCAGGTACCTGAGGCATTCACAATTGGAGTAACCAATGAGAGAATACGACTTTCACAGCATCGAACCGAAGTGGCAGAACCTCTGGGAGGCCGAAAACGCCTATCGGACGGAAGAAACATCAGCCAAGCCAAAGCTCTTC
The DNA here is from genome assembly GCA_049299835.1 of Candidatus Cryosericum sp. GTDB lineage: Bacteria > Caldisericota > Caldisericia > Cryosericales > Cryosericaceae > Cryosericum. The sequence continues at coordinate 1,670 of JBAQYC010000095.1, forward strand.
TGTCTGGACTACTTCCCCTATCCGTCGGGCGACGGCCTGCATGTCGGCCATTGTCGCAACTATATCCCCACGGATGTCATCAGCCGCTTCTACCGCATGAAGGGTTACAACGTGCTTCATCCCATGGGGTGGGACGCGTTCGGCCTGCCAGCGGAGAATGAGGCGATCAGGCTCAAGAAGAATCCCCGTGAGATCACGCTTAAGAACACGGCCAACTTCAAGCGGCAGTTGAAGCTTCTTGGAACCTCGTATGACTGGGAACGTGAGATCAACTCGTCTGATCCCGAGTACTACCGATGGACGCAATGGTTCTTCCTCCTCCTGTATCGACGCGGGCTTGCATATGAGAAAGAGTCCGAGCAGTGGTGGTGTCCACACTGCAAGACCGTCCTGGCGAA
>JBAQYC010000096.1:0-4650 GCA_049299835.1 Candidatus Cryosericum sp.
GGGTTCCGAGTCATTCCACGGCAGTTTGCACAGCCCCATGAGTGAGAACCAGGTGCGGAACAACGGGAAGAAGGACAGGGCCTCGGCCTTGTCCGCGAACGTGGGCAGCTGGCCCTTGACCTGGTCCATGAAGATGAGCCATGCTTCGTCATGCTGCGGCCCCTTGGAGGCCATGGCGTACCCGCCCTGCTGGGCGAGAGAATCCTTGCAGTTGTACTCGGATACTTCCATGCCTTTGACTTCCATGCCGATATCGTTCACGAACTGAGCGTCCGCATGGTACTCGTCGATGAACAGCTTCTTCAGACGGTGGATGCCCAGGCCGGCGATCTTGCCGAACCCTCGCCCCTGACCGATCTGGTGGATAAGCTCCAGCGCGTCCATATCACCGCCGAAGTGGAGGTCGAGACCGCCGGTGATCTCCTTCGTGATGACGTTGTTCTCGTAGCATTCCATCAGGAAGGCCAGCAGTGTCGCAACGGCCACGAGGTCGATGCCGTAATAGTCACAGTAGAAGTTGGCTTCCAGCACGAAATGCGGATCGAAGCTGCCCGTGTTCGACCCGAGGCCTCCGATGGTCTCATACTCCGGTCCATCCACAAGGACCTTATGGCCCTTCAGCGGTCCGGTCAGCAGTTCGAAGTTGTCGACGCCGTGGGCGCATGACATGGAACAGCCAAGCCAGCAGCCGTCGGGCATACCCTGGGTGATCATCCCGAGCCAGACGTCACTCCTGATCTTCTCGGTACGCGGGTCGGAGCCGAACTTGTAGTTCATGACCGGCAGAACGTCGCATTTGTCGAGAATCTCGACGGTGTTGCCGGTGCCGATCTCGCGCATGCGATTGTGGGTGTGGTCGAGCGTGAGGATCTCCTTGTTCATGCGTCCGCCGGCGAGCTTGATCGGCTCCATGTCGGCCGGGCAGTTGAGGGTCGGCGTCGTCCCGCTGAAGTGGATGACGACAGCCTTGAGTCCCTTGTCCCGGAAGACGGTGCCGGGTCCACCGCGCGCGAGCTGCTTGATGCGGGGCTGCTTGCGCTTCGCGTCCCAGTAGCTGAGGTTGATCAGGCCCAGCAGCGAATGTTCTGCTCCTTCGCCGGACGTGGCGACGCTCACGTTCTTGCGGTCGTCGTCTCCGTCGGCGTACATGGTGTGCAGCACTTCGGGCAGGTCGTAGCTGTTCAGCGGCTCCTCAGAAGCCGTCTCGATGGTGACAGTACCCTTGTTGCCGTCGATGACGAGCATGACGTCTTCAGCGGCCTTGCCCTGGATCTCGATGCAATCGAAGCCGGAGAACTTCATGAAGGGGGCAAAAAAGCCACCGCCGTTGTTATCAACGGGAAGGCCCGTCTCCGGCGAAAGGGTGACCGAGTGTGTCTTGCCGGAACCGGGATACTGCGTAAGTCCCGTGAGAGGCCCCGCAGTGAAGATCAACTCGTTGTCCGGGTCATTCCAGCGGGTGGCTGGCTTGACCGCCTGCCACAGGTAATACAGGCCATATCCGCGGCCTCCCGTGAACTTGTCTTTGACCATTTGCTCTATTGGGCGTTCCTCGATGCTTTTCGTGGTGAGGTTGACGTACAATCTCCTGTTGGTGTATCCCTTGTCCACACCCCCTGGTGTGAAGGAATACGTCGCCAGGATCTTGTGTGCCTGTCGCATTTCCTCGATGGTCTTCACGTTGTGCCTCCGGTTGGTTGTGAATCCGTTCACATGGTAAATCAATCAACGCTCCGTTCAAGATGGCTGGCTACCGGGGAGCTGAAATGCATTGGTATGGTGTCGGATTCTCTTCATCTATTCATGGGCAGGGCCCGACGGGTATCGGGCCCTGTGAGGAAGAATGCCTTGCCAGGTCAACAATTTACTTTGGAGCCTCCCAGATATGCCGCACGAACACGCTCGTCGTTCTTGAGGTCACACGCGTTGCCTTCGATGGCGATCTTGCCCAGTTCCAGGATGTAGCCGTAACGGGCGACACCCAGCGCCTTGCGAGCATTCTGCTCGACCAGGAGGATGGAGACGCCCTCTTCCTCGTGGATCTGCCGGATGACCCGGAAGATCTCCTGAACGATGATGGGGGCGAGTCCCAGGGATGGTTCATCCAGCAAGAGGACATGTGGCTTGGAGATGAGGCCGCGTCCAATGGCCAGCATCTGCTGTTCGCCGCCGGAAAGGGTCCCCGCCAGTTGCTTGCGGCGCTCCTTGAGAATAGGGAACAGGCTGAAGATCCAGTCCTTGGTCTTCTCCGCCTGTTTGCCGGCCGGCATACTGCGGACACCGTAGGCACCCAGGTTGAGGTTCTCCTCGGTCGTCAGGGTGGCGAAAACATGGCGCCCCTCCGGGACATGGGCGATGCCCAGTCCAGCGAGGTGAAATGCCGCCACGGTGGCCAGATCTCTCCCCTTGAAGGTAATGGCGCCGCCCTTGACAGGCTGGATCCGGGAGATGGACTTGAGCAGGGTGGTCTTGCCTGCGCCGTTCGCGCCGAGGACAGCGACGATGTCGTGTTCACCGAGCTCAACGCTGATGCCCTTCAGCGCCTGCACTGCTCCATAACTGACGACAAGATCCTTCACTGCCAGCATGGTCGCCATGTCAGTCCTCCTCTTTGCCGAGATAGGCCTCGATGACCCGCTGGTTGTTGTAGACGTCTTTGGGCAGGCCTTCGGCGATCTTTTGCCCCATGTCCATGACGGCGACCCAGTCGGAAATACCCATGACGACCTGCATGTCGTGCTCGATGAGCAGCAGGGTGAAACCTTCGGTGACGAGAGCCCGCAGGAGGGCCATCAGGTCCTCGCTCTCCTTGTCATTGAGGCCGGAGGATGGCTCATCCAGGATGAGGAGGTGTGGCGCAGTTGCAAGCGCACGGGCGATTTCGAGGTAACGCTGCTTGCCATAAGGTAGATTCCTGGCCAGTTCGTTGCGATATTCCCAGAGGCCGACCTGGTTCAGGCGGTAGGCAGCGGTAGCGACGATATTGCGTTCCTCGCGGACTTCGCCCAGGGTATGCATCACGGCGGCCCATGTTCCAGAGCGTGCATGACAGTGTGGACCTGACATGATGTTCTCGATGCAGGTCAGCGACGGGAACAGGCGAATGTTCTGGAACGTGCGCGCGATACCGTAGCTGATGATGGTGTGAGGTTTGAGACCTGTGATGTCTCGTCCCAGGAAGTCGATCTGCCCGGCGGTGGGTTTGTAGATACCCGTGATCATGTTGAACAGAGTCGTCTTGCCCGCGCCGTTGGGGCCGATCAGCGATGTGATTTTGCCTGTGCGCACGTTGAGGTCGAAACTGTTGACGGCCGTCAGACCGCCGAACTTCAGCGTGGCGCCGTGTGTCTGAAGCGCCATACCTTCATCCATGGTGAAGGTGACTGGTGGCAGTCGTACGCCGTCGATGACGGCAGTGGTCGCGGGCTTGAGGATCCTGGGATCTGGCTTGCCCATGGCAATGAGGTCATCATCGTTCTTGGGGAGGTTGCGAATGCCCAGGCCGGCCAATCCTGCTCCTTCGCGCCTGCGCGGCCACATTCCGCCCGGACGGAAGATCATCATAACCATCAGCGCCAGCCCAAAGAACAGCAGACGATAGCTGGCAAATCGGCGGAAGATCTCAGGGAAGATGACCACGACACCGGCTCCCAGGACCGTGCCGGGTATGGAGCCGAGGCCGCCCAGGAGGACGATGGCAAAGAGCAGTGAAGACTCGATGAACGTGAAGCTCTGTGGTGACACCGACATTTGCTTCGACGCATAGATGTTGCCCGCGATGCCTGCAAGAGCGGCGCCGAGGACGAAGGCCAGCAGCTTGTAGGACCGTACATCGACACCGCTCGCCTCAGCCGCTGTCTCATCCTCACGGATGTAGTTCCACGCTCTGCCGATGCGCGAGTGCTGCAGGCGCACCAGGCCGAAGACTATGACCCCGATGATGATCCATGTGTAGAAGTAGAACTGGGTCGACGTGTTGATACCGAGCCCGAAGAAGTTGGGGCCCCCGATGCCGTTGATCCCGTTGGGTCCCCCGGTCAGGCCGAGCGGGTTGTTGATCATCGTCAGGCGGACGATCTCGCCGATGCCGATGGTCACGATGCACAGGTAGTCGCCCTTCAGATGGATGATTGGGGACGTTACCAGGTATGCGAAACCGGCGGCCACCAGCGCACTGATTGGTAACAGGAAGACAATAGGAACGTGCATCGTCGTGTTCAGGATCGCTGTCACATAGGCGCCGATGGCATAAAAGGCGGTGTGCCCCAGATCGAACAGGCCTACCTCGCCCAGGACGATGTTGAGACTAAGACCAAGGAGCGCGTAGATGCCGACGAAGAATGCAACATCGATCCAATAGTCAGAGATGAAGGGCAGGAACGGATATGCCAGAAGCAATACTCCGGTGACCGCAAGCATGAGCCATCCGCGGTTCTTCGACCAGAACGTCGGTGGGCTGTTGTCGACCGGCTTGGCCTGACCGTTCTTCGTGTGTCTGAGAAGGCTTTCTGTGATTCCCATGACAGCGGCCTCAGACCTTCTCGGCCGTCTTCTCGCCCAGTAGCCCGGTGGGGCGCCAGAGGAGGACGACGATCAGGATGACAAAGACGAAGACATCCTTCCACGCGCCGCTGACGTATCCAGCAAACA
>JBAQYC010000097.1:0-2292 GCA_049299835.1 Candidatus Cryosericum sp.
TCCTTTCTGTACTCTGCATAGTCAGCTGCACTCATCAATCCGTTCAGCTCATCTGGATTCGAAAGTTCGATCTTGGCCAGCCAGCCAGCACCGAACGCATCACTGTTGATGATCTCGGGCTTCGCGACAACGTCGTGGTTGGCTTCGAGAACCTTTCCTGACACTGGAGAATAGATGTCTGAGGCGGCCTTGACCGACTCGACGGAAGTCAGGAGATCTCCCGCCTTCAACGTGGAGCCGACGACAATATCACCAACGAACACGATGTCCCCCAGCTTGCCCTGGGCGTAGTCAGAGACTCCAACGACTGCAACGCCACCCTCGACACGTACCCACTCGTCCGACTTCGCATAACGTGCATCGCTCTGAATCTTCATGATCGCATGCCTCCCAAAACAGGATGACTTCGTTTGCGGAGAAATTTTACTCCCGATGAAGGAAAAGGCAACATGGCAGGCGCTCTGCACGCCTTCAGTCAGGGTCGAATCACCTGGGAGACAGCCCGAAACAGATCGATGAACTCCGAGGGCGTAAGAACCTCCGGACGAAGTTGAGACGTCTTCGCAAACTCACCCGTGAGCGGAACACCGAGTCGTCGGAAGAAATCCGCCAGCTTCTTGCGCCTGTGCAGGAATGACTGCTGAACAAATCGCATGAATGGAGCGATCTCGGCATCCTCCAATCCACTTGGACGCCTGACAAACTCCAGCAGAGTCGAGCTGACCTCTGGACGTGGAAAGAACACGTCAGGTGAAAGCTCGAGCAGTCGCCTGATATCGAAGAACGTCTGGGTTACGACGGACAGCGAGCTGTAGTCACCATTCCCGGAGTGGGCGGCTAGACGGGTTGCAAACTCGCGCTGGAACAGCAGGCATGCTTGCCCGATACAATCGGTTCGAATCAGTTTCAGGACGGTCTCGGAAGACCGAAGATATGGCAGATTCCCCATGAGCACCAGGACCTCGCCCTCATGTCCCAGGGCACACCAGTCTGCCTCCAGGGCATCCTCATACTTCAGTTCGATGCGCGTTCGGAGAGAGTCATCGCCCAGAAGGACCTCATGGACCTTGCGAAGACGCTCGTCGATCTCGTAAGCGACCACGCGTTTGCCACGCTCCGCAAGAATCCCTGTCAGGGCGAGCGCTCCAGCACCTACCTCGATGAACACCATGTTCTCACCTGAAGGAAAGTGCGAAGCCATCGACGCAAGAACGTTGCCATCAACCAGGAAGTTCTGACCGAAACGTTTGGACAGAACAACGCCCGTCTGTTTCAGCAAGTCGCGAAGAGAGGTTGGAGTGAGGGTGTTCATATCGTGGACTTTCTCATCGTCATTTCAGAACGAACACGCGGACCCAGCGCCTTCCCCATTGCACTGTCTCGTCAGAATCATAGAAGAAGACGTCGATGCGGTTGCCCTTGATAGCGCCCCCGGTGTCGCCGGCTATTGCGTATCCATAGTCTTCCACGTAGAGCTTGCTGCCGAGTGGTATGACCGTCGGGTCGACTGCCACGACACCTTGTCCAGATTTCATCCCGGAGGCGGTCATCCATGGATCGCCATCGGTCTCCTGAACCGTCGGCGAATAGGCTGTAGCTTCCATATAGAACTCGTTCGTGGCTCCACCGCGATAGACAGACTTCCCGACCGCAAGTACGTCACCAAGCGGCGGTTTAAGCAAGGTGTCGGAAACCAGGACCCGCGATACCAGCCTGCCATTGACGTAGAAGAGACGGAAAATGCGCTCGCGCACGCCACCCGTACCGGGTTTCCACACGACCACCTGTCCTCTGGCGGCCGACTGCTCCGGTACATACCGGATGTCATACGGGACCCGTTCGCGTACCACTATCGTTCTCTCGCATGTCTGGACAAGTCTCATTGGGCCGACACCTTGAGGCACATCTCCCGAAGCCCCATCCCGTAACGCCTGGATCATCTGCTGATTGGGCGTCACCAGTTCGATGCCCACAGTCATATGCTCCACTTCTACAACTGTCCCCAAACTGGGAAGAATGCCTGCGTCGCTGACGATCTGAGCAGCGTCCAGAGATGCAGCCCGAACCACCTGAAACCCAAGAGGGTCCACTGACGACGGCAACCGCGCCGACAGGAGTGACGACGCCAGCATTACGGCGGTTATGCCGACAGTCAGGTGCCACCAGCGACCGGAACTTACTTGGATGATGACTTCTCCATCAGCTCGCGTATGCGAGCGAGGTTCCGATTTATCTCGCTGAGAACGGCAAGCACAGCTCCGTCACCTGCGAAATCGAACTGGTCGAAGGAGG
>JBAQYC010000098.1:0-6806 GCA_049299835.1 Candidatus Cryosericum sp.
GTCCAGTGCAGAAAATCGGTCAGGGTAGCCGGGCCAAACGCTGCCAGATAGCGCATCAGGAGTTCCTCGATTGACTTGGCACGGGTATGCGGCCGGAAGTGCAGGTCTGGAAGCCACTTGTCACGGCGAGCGAAGATTGGCCGTGGCCCCTTGCTGCCGACCATGACGAGATCACCCTGATAGGCAAGTCCCTTGACGTCCTCTCCCCAGCCGGACCACGGGACGTCCTTCAGTCTGGGCACGGCCGCGTGGAGCGCGACGCGGTCCAGAGGCCCGGCCGCCAGTGCTGTGAGAACGTCCGCCTCGACGCGGCGCCAGGCAATGGCATCCATTCCACACTCGCGGAGCATGACGCGTTCGATGCCAAGGCGGCCCTGCTCGCTGTAGGCGCCGGTCATGAGCGGCAAGTCCCTGGCTGTGACCACATGCAGCGTACCGCGGAGACACCATGTCTTCACGAGCGTGCGCTGTTGAGCAAGGGACCGATCGGTCCAAGAGAGCGGAGCCGACGGGCACCGTGCGTGAACGGCCAGCGGGACCGAGGCGGCGTACTGTGCCTGCACGGCCACTATGGCGCGCACGGCATCAAGCGGGTCATCAAATGGCTGAGAGATGCCACCGCGCGCCAACGCGAAGAGGGTTGCCTGCTCGGCAGTGATGTGCAGTGTCAGAGGTCTCACAGGGTCACCATGGACATGCTGTCATCCGGTTCGTCCGTGTTGAATGCAGGAGCAGTCTTTGGCATATCATCGGTCCTCCAGCGAGTGTCTTGTCCAGCCAGTATACCAGATGATTGTAGTCGGTCTCAAAGGAAGGTTGGGTTGTGTCAGGCTGGGATTGCTGCTAGCATTGCAGACGGGGACGTTTCCGGGATCTGCAGGCTGAGGGTAGTGACCAGCCCAGGAGTGCAGTTACTGGAATCGAGCTTCTGGCAATGGATTTGAATGACGGTACAAGGGGGTTGACATGTATGTGCTCGTGGCTGTACTCACCGACGGGGAGCAAGTGCGTCGAATACTTCGGGAACTTCCACTCATTGACGTTCGCGGTGCCACCGTCATCGAGTCGCGCGGAATCGTGAGTCTGGCAGATGGAGACGTCCCCATGTTCACGAACCTGACGCGTGTCCTTGGTGGTGGCTCATCGGCCATGCGCTACACCCTGTTCTCGGTCATCATGACACCTGAGACACTGGAGAATGCGAAGCGTCTGATCCTGGATGTGGTCGGCAACATCGAGGAGCGGGAAACGGGCATCATGTTCGTCATCCGTCTGGATGAGGTCTACGGTCTGGCACCGGCAGCACGCCGCAATGGAGAGCAGGGCTGATGGACATTCTGCTCGACCTAGGTCTCATAATTACCATCTCGGTCGTCTGCGCATGGCTCCTGGGACGTGCTGGTATCACGCGCGCACTTGGATACATCGTGGCAGGAATCCTGGCGGGTCTGACCCTGCAGCGTGTTATTCAGCCTACATTGATCGCCGGGTTCGATGCCCTGAGTGGAGCCGCTCTTGGCTTTGTCACGTTCCTCATTGGAGAGGACTTCTCCGTCCGGGGGATCCGCCGCATGGGACTGCGAGGTCCGGTCCTTGCTACGGCGCAGGCTCTTCTGACATATGCCGTCGTGCTTGTCGGTATCGTAACGCTGGAGGTGCTAGGCCTCTTCCGACTTGAGCACGCTGTCCCCGAAGCACTGCTTCTGGCGGCGACAGCCACTGCCACTGCTCCTGCGGCGACGTTTGAGGTCATCAAGCGGCTCAAGGCGCACGGCCCCGTCACCGAAGCTCTAGCCATGGCAGTGACATTCGATGATGCAGTTGGCATAGTCGTCTTCGACATCAGTGTCGTCGTCGCGCGAGCAATGATGGGTAGTAGTGTTGTTTCCGGGTGGGGCGTCCTGGCGACATCCCTGTCAGAGCTCGGCCTGTCGCTCGCACTTGGTATGGGCGCTGGTCTCATCTTTGGCCTTGTCGCTCGCCTGCTTCACTCTCACAATGAGGTCCGAATCCTGGGCATCGGCATGGTCCTGCTGACAGTGGGTCTCAGCCGTATGTGGGAGTTGTCACCGCTATTGGCATCCCTGGTACTTGGCGTGGTCTTTGCCAATATCGCCCCCTCGGCTGATCGTGTGTTCGAGGATGTGGACTACTGGTCGAGCCCGCTGCTGCTTCTGTTCTTCTTCCTTGCCGGAGCGACGACGGACTTTGCGCTGCTGGGCAGTGCATGGCCCGTGGTGGTAGTCTATATCGTGCTTCGTGCGGTTGGAAAGATAGGAGGATCGGCTATCGGAGGATGGATGATCAGGGCCCCGAGGAACGTGCGTCGTAATCTGGGACTGTCCATGTTGCCACAAGCGGGTCTTGCGGTTGGGCATGCGCTGGTCGTCACCAGCCTTTTTCCGGACCTCACGTACATCAGCATGACAGTGGTCGTTGCAGTGCTCTTTTTTGATGTCGTCGGCTCCAGTGTAACGAGGCGCGTGCTGACCACGTGTGGCGAAGCCGGCGGTTCCACCGCAACGGCAGCCAGGCCTCAGGGAAAACCTCTTGACTAGCGGCAGGACGGCCCCCCCAGAGAATCCTGAAGAGCAGGACAGGGGGATAGGGCAGTTTCCCCGTGTTCCTCGTCTCCTGGAGAGCACTCATCATTTGCCATCGTTTCATGACGCGTGCCAGGTTCTGATCTCGGCGTCATGAAGTGGAAAAGCGCTTCACTCTCCAGGGGACGTCGGGAACGAACGTGGCAGGCTCGGGTCCGATGACGCTGATGCCGCACTCGAGCAGGGTCACCCAGCTGGTCTTGCTGACCTCGCGCTGCCCGGCGATTCGGCCGTCAGCCACGAAGAGGCAGGGGGCACTGAGCTCTTCCTCTTCGATCTGCTCCAGTTCGGCGCATTCGCCGTCCATCCGGAAGCCCAGGGACCGGCAAAGCGCAACCTCTGATGAAGAGCCTTGATGACAGCCTGGTTGTCCTCGGTGACCCGGCCAACCGTGACGGTCAGGAAGTCGACGTCGCTGACGCGGCGGGCGAAGTCGTCAAAGGCAAGCGAACCATAGAGCGACAGGGCATCGACGCGTTCCGGAAAGGACGTGTGCAGAGCATCCACGTAGGCGCGGAGGAGGGGGCGCAGCTCGTCGGGGACCCGTGCGTCCGTCAGTGCGTCATTGCGTGCCTCGATCAGCCCGACCTTGTCGTGCACGGAAGACGGGTGGCGCATGGCTGCGCGGGCGTGATGGCCGCCTGGCTACGCCTGGAAAGGTGATGCCGGCCTGGGGGTCGCATCACCTGCGGCAAGGGTCCGCATGATGACGCTGCGCAGGAAACGCTGATCGCCGAGGCGGTTCTTCAGAGCTGTCTCGAGAGCGCCGACCGGGTACAGGTTCTGTGGTGCCCGCGTGTCTCCCCACAGGTTGCTGGAGTAGTGCACCGCGATAGCAGAGGCGAGGTCGGCCAGGTGGATCGCTTCCGTCAGTCCCATGACGGGGAGCTCAACACGGATCAGGTTGGCCATGGCGCTGCCAAACGCTGTCACCTCCCGCAGCCGCAGGAAGAAGCTCATCTTGCTGCTTCCACTGCTGTCTGGATACCGGATCTCGAAGAGCGGGGTCCGTTCGGCCTGTTTGAGGCCGAGGACGGTGGCGAACTGATCATGCTGAAGATAGGCTTCCTGCACGTTCTTGATGATGCCGGCGAGCTTGCCCGTACCAGCGGCCAGCTGATGCTCGTAGGGGATCGGGCCGTCCGTGATGACCGCCTGCACGTCGGGGAAGTCCACCTGGTCCTGCGCGACACGATGCTCCAACTCCTGCATGAGGTTGTTGAGTTCCTGGCCAAAATCCGCCGGGTCGTGGCTGGTGGACGGGTGCATCTCATATTGGACGTCAAAGGGACACGAGGGGTCGCTGACCAGTTTGAGGGACGAGATATCCGGATCGGGACAGTTGGTCACGAAGTAGTGCTTCACGACCTCGCCACGCAGGGCGCTCATCGTGTCGTGGGCATGCGCGCCGGACATCTGCATGCAGCCGGCAGCGACCGAACCGAAGACACCATAATAGGGCGGGTTGCCGTCGATGACGCCGTGCATGTCGATGCGCCGCACACCGTCCACAAAAGCCACGCAGGCGCCGGCGACTTCGGCAAACGCCGCATCAGGGACGCGAATGGCGTTCCAGTGGCCTAGGTCATGGCACTCAGTGGTCGCAACCACTTTGTAGGAACGTTTCTGATCAGTCAACTCCACCTCCGTAGAACCGGTGTAGACGCTTTGCCACAAGTCCGGCCGAATATGCATCATACTGCCTCCCGACGCGCGATGTGGGCCGAGCCGCCCTGGCTGGTGACTTCCAGGACGGTCTCGAAGCGCTCCACAAGATCCGCCCTGTGCGTGATGATGCCGACGAGGGAACCGTCCCTGCGCAGGGACTCCAGAACATCGGCGACGCCCTGCACGGAGTTTTCATCCAGCGTGCCAAAACCTTCGTCGATGAAGAAACTGTCGAGATCAACGTTGTCAGACAACAGATCCTTGACTGCCAGAGCAAGTGCCAGCGAAGCGAGGAAGGTCTCACCGCCGGACAGGGTCGCCACGTCGCGCGGCCCCGAGGCACTGAACGCGTCCTGGACCAGCATCTGATCGCCGGCATCGAGCAGCAGCTCGTAGCGTCCCTTGCTCAGGATGCCGAGATGGTCATTCGCCGTCACCAGGAGCTGTTCAAGGATGCCGCCACTGACGAACGCCAGCATGCCCTTGCTGCCGAAGTCGCGGGCGAGCTGCTGGTACGTTGAAAGCCGGTGGGTCACCTCGTCCCTGCGCTTCTGCCGATCGGTCAGGAATGCGCGGCGGGCGACCAGATCATCCTTGGCGCGGCGCGCCGCCGCAAGCTCGTCCTGCGCCCGCGCACAATCGGCTGCTGCTGTTTCCCGGAGCGAGCGAAAATGTTCCAGGTCCGCTTCGGAGGGGATCGTGTCTCCCAGCTCGCGCGCCAGCATCTCCACCTGTCCCGAAACCGTAGCGGTGTCCCGGTCGTAACGCTCGACCGAGGACTGCAGTGCTGCCAGCTTATCTGCGGGCAGCAGCGCAGCTTTCATCAACGCGATGGAATCGAATCCGTGTGTGCTCGCCTGGGCCAGCAGGTCCTGCTGGAGAGCTTCGTGCTGTCTGACGACCTGCTGGTACTGGCCCGCTAGCGTCGCTGCACTGTTTTCTGCCTGGCTGAGAAGCGTGCGCTGCGTTTCTTCCTTTCGGCGGGCCTCCTCGAGCTGGACCATCATGGTTTCCTGTGCGGTGCGGGTCGTTGTCTCCTGGCTGCGCAGATGGGCAAGGCGGGTCCGAAGGAATACGACAGGGTTTTCTTTGCCTTCCTTGGCGACACTCGGATCCATAAGCAGGCGCAGGGTGAGTTCATGTGCTTCGTGCTGATCGGCAGCATCCTCGTCGTTCACGGCAGTCAATTGTTTGCTGAGTGACTCCAGGCGTGCCCGGTCCGCCTCTACCCTTTTGTCGTGGTCGGTCAGAATGGCCAGCTGGTGTTCGACCGTCGTGCGCGCCTCATCGCGGGTACGCTTGAGGCGTGCAAAGTCGGTGTGTTCGACATGGGCGACGAGTTCCTCGACAACGTGACCGCAAACGGGACAGGTGTCACCGGGTTTCAGACCCTGCTGGATGACCAGTGCCGCGTTGTCGGCCTGCGCCCGTTCAAAGGTGTCCTCGGCCTGTGCGGATGTCAGACGGGCTGCTTCGAGCTCATGCTGCAGTTCCTCTCGCCGCTGGTCCATCGCCTGGATGGATTTGGTCAGCGCGGCCATGTCATGATGGAGTGTGTCACTCTTCGCGGCGGCAGTCTTCATCTTGTGCTGCAACTCTTCGAGGCGCGCTGCAAAAGGTTGAAGGTCGCTCAAGCGGTTGATAGCCGCCGCCAGTTCGGTCAATCGCTCGACAAAGGCCGCCTCATTCGCCCGGTGAATCAGGTCGGCGCGAGCCTGGCTTGCTGTCTCCATGGATTTTTGTGCTGCCAGGACTGCCTGTGCCGCCTTCTCATGATCCTCGCTCAACTGCGCACGCTGTCCTGCCAGGCGTTCCCAGCTGGTCAGCGAGGGCTGCAGCGAGACTAATGCTTGACCGACAGCGAGACGTGCGCGGTCAGCAGCCACATCATCTGCATGTGCACGCAATCCTTCGAGCTGTTCCCGGAGTTTTGTCAGCTGCCGGTCCTTGACGACCTTCTGTTCCGTCATGGCCAGTGCCAGGTCACGTGCCGTGAGCTGTTCCTGAAGCAGCATGACCCGTCCGCCGACGTCGGCGATGGTATGATCCAGAGTCTCCATCGCTTCGTCCGTAAGCGTGGACTGGTCGATGCCGGCGAGGTCGTGGTCCAGTCCCGCCAATTCGCCGAGAAGCGTGCTGGCATGCGCACTGGCCGCCTTGCCGATGCGTTCGTAGATGTCCAGGTTCAGCAGTGAGATCAGGATGTCACGGCGAGCCCGCGGCGTATCCGGCTTCAGGAAGCGATCAAACTGGCCCTGCGGCAGGACAATGATGCGCGTAAAGACATCAAAACTCATGTGAAGGAGCGTCTCTTCAATGTACCGATCCGCATCCTTTTTCTTCAGAAGCTGGTTGAGCTGTTCGCCGTCCCGGAAGACCTGAACGTCTTCCCGAAGGGCCGTTCCTTGCCGGATGATCTTGTACGTTGCACCGCCGAGATCAAATGTCAAGGCGACACGAAACTGCTTGGCGCCACGGCTGATGATGTTCTCGCGCTGTCCATTCTCCGTCCGGATACGTGGAATGCGTCCATAG
>JBAQYC010000099.1:0-2203 GCA_049299835.1 Candidatus Cryosericum sp.
GTGGTCGTGGAGAGGTTGAGATTCATCGTGTCCGAGAGAATGCCCGACATCAGGAGCCCTGCTACCGGCTTCGGCATGAACACCCCGTTTTCGGTACAGAGTTCCGCTACGATGGTGCATGTGCTCCCAACCGGCTCATTGTGAAAGTAGATGGGGCGGAAGGTGGAGATGTCGCCGACACGGTGATGATCAATGATCTCGAGGATATCGGCCTCCTCCACACCGTCGACGGCCTGCAGCGTCTCGTTGTGATCGACGAGGACAACCTTCTTGCGGGCGAACCGGATGAGATCGGAACGCGTGACGATGTTCACCGGATGATGCAGAGCATCAAGAACGACAGCACAGCGGGCGGACGAGTCAAGTACCGCCTTTTTGGCTCTCTCCAGTGTGTCTGTCATGCCCAGTAAGGGTACAGTGCCTTCCATGAATGCAGATACAGGAATTGACGACCAGAGAGCGCGCAGTGCCTGGGTTACCGTCATGTCCGTTTCGAGAACGAGGTTCAGATGCGATGGCCAGTGTGTTTCCGTTTCGGTGGCAGTTGCTCTGCCAGTCACGATAAGAGTGGATGCCGCGGAACACGCTGCCAGGACGTCTTCGGAGGGGATGCCGTCAGAGATGATGATCGCGACCTCCTCGGCCCCCGGCGCGAGACGCCCCACCGAACCCGTGACAACGAGCAATCGTCCCTTCAGTTCCGTGGATTCTCCTGATTGCACGACGATCCTGGCTGTCAGCTGTCGCACAAGGGTGTCAAGTTCCACAGCATACGGGAGAACGTCGGCGTGCTCAAGCTGGTCCGCGTACGCGGTTGCGATGTCAACGGCGTCCACGACACCTCGTACGACCTGTACATCATCGATGACCGGGAGCGAATGGATATGATTCTCCTTCATGAGAATAGCAGCCTTTCCAACGCGAGTGGAGGGAACAACAGTCACGAGACGCTTCCGGGGAATGTCCTGGACCTGTGGCATCAGTGACCTCACCAGCGGCGGCGCGCGAAACCCGAAGCGCTCCAGAACAAAGCGGGTCTCGTCGTTGAGTTCTCCTCCCCGAACGGCGACATAGACGCGCGAGGGGTCCGTACGATTCTTGTAGAACGCATAGCCAAGAGCGGAGCAGATAGAATCCGTATCAGGATTCTTGTGCCCGGTAACGATGACTTTCTGTCGCATATCAGGAACTCCTCTCACCCTCAGTGACCTGGACCGCTCCACGCCCTCCAGGTGTCTGTGTCTCCCGGACAGACGGAGCTGGACGCTCTGAGCGGAGAGCCAGGTTTGTCCTCCTGAGTGTCGTCCACTGGAACTTGTACGGTTCTTCGCCTCGCATGAAATCCAGCTCGTGGCAACCCTCGCGAAACGACTGCTCTGCAAATGATACCAGAACGATACGCCCAAGCGAATAGTCTGCGTACGCAGGGTCGTACTGAGTATTCCAGGTATATACGACTCCCTGCCAGTAGTACCCGAGCATGAATGCCAGCAGTGCGTTCCCGCTCCGCAGCTCCCCCACGCGCAGCTGGTTTTGCTGACCCATGAGTGGAAGCACTTCTCGAAGAAACTCCTGATCCGGATGATTGAGAAACGGGCTCCGATGGCCGTCGACTGACTGGCGCTCACCAGACAATGCGACAACCTCGTCCACAAACAGGCTGTCGACCTCTCTGCGATCGACGTATCGCAGTTCCAATCCCTCTATTCGCCCACTGCTGCGACTGTTCCATCTGTTCAGCTTGTTCCGAACCTCATGTCGGAATCCCTTGCCCATTGTCGCATAGAACGCCTCCCAGCCGGTTTCGATCGCCAGGTATGGGCATTGCACGGTCGTCTGCCACACTGCAGGAACACTACCGGCCTCGATCGCACGGTCCAGAAACACCTTGCTGGGCGACTGGGCCGGGATCTCCTCAAGGTCTATTCCGTCCCATGACGAACGAAGATCCAGCAGCGCCGAGACAAGGGCCCTGGTCACGTCCGGGCGATCCCGGGGAACAATGAAATCGGCATAGTCCGAGAGCCCCTGGCCCAGGAAATGCAAGTCCCTGGATTCGGCAGTCCCATTGCCGACATACAGCGGTGCAAGACCGACCGGCATGTCATGCTCATATGCCGCCACCAGCAGCAGTCGCCTGCCCACATCAAAGTGCTTCCACCACGTGAACAACCATTCAAACGTCGAATGGCATGTATTGGCC
>JBAQYC010000100.1:0-5584 GCA_049299835.1 Candidatus Cryosericum sp.
GCTCTGTTCTATGCTGCGACGCCAGTATGGTTCAAGCACGGTCTCCTGGGAAAGAGAACTCGGCTCAGGCAGGTGACGAAAAGGCTTCTTGGCTTTGAATACTTTCAGGGGGAGAACAGGTGATGCCTGGAGATACCGGAAAGGCGCTCGCGGTCAACGCCACCTTTGCTTATGATTCGGGCAGCCCCACGGGATTGGGTGTCTACACACGCGAGCTGGTATCCAGACTGTTGCCAGAGGGAGACCCCACGGCCGGCAGCGTTGTCTTCAGCAATTCCACAACATTTCATCAACATGTCGGTGCGCAGTGCATCAGTGTGCCCGAGGGGATACTGCCGGAACATCGCCTGTCAGGCCTCAAGAGAATCTTCTGGCTAAACACGGTGTTGCCGAGGCTGATGACTGAGAGCGGTTGTGATGTCATCTACAGCACTGTGCCCGAAGGATGGGTCATTCCCCACAGCAAGGTCAAGCAGGTTATCACCATTCACGACCTTTTGCCCGTAAGACACCCTGAGGACTACCCGAAGTTGCGCCATTACTTTCGCTTCATGCTGCCCATGGTGGTTCGAGGGTGCAGTGCCATTATCTGTGATTCTGATGCGACACGTCGGGACGTCATTAGGCTCGTTGGTTGGCCTCGGTGTCCTATGACAGTAGTGCCCGCAGGTTTCAATTCGGCATTGTTTCATCCAGAAGACGCCGACAACGCCACACCTGCCGCGTCCGACATGTATTTTCTGTTCGTAGGGGACATGCGACCTTATAAGAACGTGATTGGAGCCCTTTCCGCCTTTGTCGGGATTTCCAGTCAAAATGTGAGATTCGTGATTGTGGGGAACCCTCGCTCTCGAGGTGCTCAAGATGTGTTTGATCTTGTTCAGAAGGTTCATATTCAGGATCGTGTCGTGTTCACCGGTTATGTCAGTGATGATGAAGTAGCGCGATTGTACCGCGGTGCTCTGGCTCTCGTCTTTCCCTCGCTCTGGGAAGGGTTTGGGCTGCCACCCTTGGAGGCTATGGCCAGCGGGTGCCCAGTCATCACGTCGAACGTTGCGTCTCTTCCGGAGGTATGCGGTGACGCTGTCGAATATGTCGACCCAGCGTCCGTGGATAGTATTCGAAACGCGATGGAGCGGGTCATTCGGGAACCTGCTCTCCGGGAGGACTTGCGAGGGCGGGGACTGGAGCGGGCCAAGCTGTTCAGTTGGGATCGTACAGCCCGCGAGGTCTGGCAGGTGCTGGAAAGCGTGAGGCAGTGACGATCGAGGGTACCGGACGTTGAAGGTGGCCATCGTTCATGACTGGCTGATTACCTATGCCGGCTCCGAACGAGTGCTGGAGCAGATGCTGGCCTGCTACCCGGAGTCCGACCTGTATGCTGTCTGTGACTTCATCCCAGCCTCTGAGCGATCATTTCTGCAAGGGCACTCGGTCAAGACGACAGGCATACAGCGATTCCCATTTGCCAGAAAGGTTTACCGCGCCTATCTTCCATGGATGCCGCGGGCGGTCGAGCGACTCGATCTTTCCACATACGATCTGGTAATTTCAAGCTGCCACGCTGTCTCCAAGGGAGTCCGTACGAGTCCGGGTCAGCTGCATATCAGCATGTGCTATACGCCGCCACGCTACATCTGGGACATGGAGGACGAGTACCTTCGCAGCGCGGGGCTGACACGGGGACTCGCTGCACGGGTAGTGCGTCGCATGATCGGTCGGCTACGGAGGTGGGACCTGCAGGCGTCCAGAGGAGTCGACGCTTTTGTCGCCATCTCGGGGTTCATTGCCAATCGTATCCGGCAGTGTTATCACAGAGACTCCGCGGTGATCTACCCGCCTGTGAATACAGAGTTCTACCGCCCCGGGGCCGTCAAGGAGGGCTACTACCTTACGGCTTCGCGTCTTGTACCCTACAAGCGTGTGGATCTGATCGTCCAGGCATTTGCTGCGATGCCGGACCGGCGACTGATCGTCATCGGCGACGGGCCGGAGATGAGAAAGATACGTCGAAGCGCGACCTCCAATGTCACGATGCTCGGCTATCAGGAATCTGACGCGTTGAAGGACTACATGCAGCGAGCGCGGGCGTTTGTTTTTGCGGCTGAAGAGGATTTTGGCATCGTCCCCGTTGAGGCGCAGGCATGTGGCACGCCGGTCATCGCGTATGGCAGGGGCGGTGCAACGGAGACGGTCGAGGACGGGTCAACGGGTATCTTCTTCGCCGAACAGACTGTTGAGAGCATCATGGAAGCGGTTCAACGCTTTGAGGGGATGACCTTCGATCCCCAGGCCTGCCGTGCGAACGCCATGCGGTTTGCGCCCGAGCGTTTTCGCGTGGAATTCTCGATGTTCGTGGAGCACGAATGGCAGTTGTTCTGCAGTCGGCAGGGGGTGCACGTTTGACACATCGCTGGCTGCGTCCTCTCCTTGACGCGTTGTGCGTGCTTTTGGCGTTCCTGCTTGCCCTGCTGGTGCGCTTCCGTTTCGAGACGTCGACCATCGACGTGCAATGGTACTGGGTGTCGATGGGGCTGTTCGCCGGTGTGGACATTGGCTACCTCTACCTGCGGGGGATGTACGACGACGGACACGTCACTGCGGACCGGACTGCCGTCGTGGTCGACGGGCTCGTGTACGCGACCTTCCTGTACCTGCTGGTGGCGTACCTGGTCAAGAACACGCTGTTCTCCCGCCTGACGCTGGTGTACTTTCTTGTCCTGTCGTTTGTCCTGCAGGTAGCCCTGGAGCGTGTGGTCGTCGCCATCCGGCGGCGCAGGTACGAACATGGCGTGGACCTCGTGCCTGCTGTCATTGCCGGCAACGTGGACGACCTTGCGTCAGCCGGCCTGGACGCACTCAGCCTTCAGCAAGGGCTGGGGATGCAACTGTTGCACATGGATGGCGAGATTGTCACGGCAGACTCTTCTTCCGGCCTGGAGGCCCGGCTCGACAGAGGGACCACGCGCGCCGTCCTGCTGACGTCGCCCCTGCCCGACACACCGCAGATCGTGGAGCTGTGCCTGCGCCGGTACGTCACCGTTTATGCTCTGGGCGGCACTGTGCGCACCCTGCCGTATCCCTCGGACGTCCTGTTCGTGGACCACACGCCGGTGCTGAGGGTGCGGGACCTCCTCGTCGTGGGCGTTGGCGCTCGTATCAAGCGCCTCATGGACGTTCTGCTGGCCACATTGGGCGTTGTCATCCTCTCGCCCCTCCTGCTCGTTCTTGCACTACTGGTAAAGGTCACATCGCCCGGACCTGTCCTGTTCGGACACCGGCGCCTGGGCGAGGGTGGCAAGCCCATCCGCGTCTTCAAGTTCCGCTCCATGATTGTTGATGCAGAGGCGCGCCTGCAGGGCCTGCTGGCTGCCGACCCGTCTCTCTGCGCGGAGTATGAGGCGACGTACAAGCTGCGGGATGACCCGCGGATCACACCGTTGGGCCGCTGGCTGCGCCGGACGTCGCTCGACGAATTGCCCCAGCTGTTCAACGTTTTGCGTGGCGACCTCTCACTGGTAGGTCCCCGTCCGATCGTCGCGGACGAGATTGCCAAGTACGGCCCTGCATCTGCCGCGATCCTGCGTGTGCGTCCGGGTGTCACCGGCCTGTGGCAGGTCAGCGGGCGCAGCGATCTGGACTACGCGGAGCGCGTGCGGCTGGACATGGATTACATCACGCACTGGAGCCTCTGGCTGGACCTGCGCATCCTTGCGGCCACGATCCCCGCGGTCCTGCGCAGGAAGGGAGCGCGCTGAGCCATATCAGTCAAATGTTCAAACAATCAAGGATTTCTTTGATCGTTGCACATATTTACGAAAACAGAATGTCTCTGGCATAATCAAAATCGCTCTGATAGTCAATCCAACGCTTATTCATCACCTCGCTGCTGCTTACGGTCTGCAGAATATCATTGTATCGTTCCATAACGGGCAAAGAGTTCCTTTTAGTGGCTGTTGCAACGAGAGCCGAGCGCAAAGAATCAGGCTTGACATTTTGCCATTGGAGCTTGCGAAGGATGAAGATATCGTAGTAATCTCTTGAACGGGTGTTCTGGTCACCACGAGAAATGACGGTCTCCAGTTTCTCAGCCATCACAGTCTCGAGATTTTAAGCGAGGACTTTTATAGTGCGTGGCTCAAGGAGCAATTTGAATTCATAGACTATTTCACGAGGAGTAACCCGGTCGCCTGTGGTGATATCGATTTTGAGTGGTACAACCATTGTTGGGTATCTTGCTTCAAGCGTTACACGCAGCCCTGGGTATTCATCGCTTTCGCGGATTTCTTCAATAAGTTTCATAGAGAAGGAGATGCCATCATCGACCGAAATACGACAGATTTCTTCAAACATTTGTTTCATGGCATCCCGGTTGACTGTCAAGCCTTGAACAGTTGCGTCCATATCCATTGTGGCGCGGGTATCCAGGCCTACCATGCCATGGCAGCAATGAGGAACCCATTTTTGAGAATGAAATTGGATTGATAGCGAGAGATTGATATGCGTTCCAGCAAACGCTCCAGCATATAGTTCTGCATGATGATCTGAGCCGATATGCGGTTGCTCTTCGAGATATTCTTGATCGTGGCTTTCAGTTGCATCGCGTTATTCAAACTAGTACCTCCAAGTATGACTGCAATTTCTTCTCTACGCGGAATATTTTTGCATACTCAGAGAGCAACGGAATGTCTTTTTGCTTCAGGTGGGTATATCGTTTAAAAGCGTCTGTGAGGACTTGTATATCCGTGTTGCTTCGACCTCTCAATATGTCACATAGAGTTCGCTCGGCATTATAGACACGGATGGGATTTCCACCGGGGGATTTGGTCCGAACAACACCAATATCGAAGTGTTCCTTTTTTACTCGCATATACCTCACGTTTTCTTTTTGCAGAGATGTGGTGTTGTATCCGAGTGGAAATGTCATTGAGAATTTGATCGGCGTACGGTCAGTTAAGTCATGTATGAATAGAGCGGTTTCGTGAGAGAAAATACCTCGCCTGAATCGCGTCTGGAGATAAAACATTTCATCATTAAGAACAGTCGGCATGATGTAGACACCGCGTGCCACATGCTCAAGCAAGCCCTTATCAACGAGACCCTTCAAATGTCCGCGCAAGATCCCGGCATTGGTAACCTCCGCGGTTGTTACTGTGCCGTTGTTTTCATGAACCATTTGAAGAATTCGATCTGCGTAACTCATGATTGCTCACCTCCAATAAGGTCTTTCGGGAGAATGTGGTGACTTTCTTGCACACTATTATACAAAAAGGGTGCAAGAAAGTCAACGATATGGGGTCAGCTGGTAAATAGGTGCTGGGTGGTACATTGGGGTTAGGCGTGGCTAACCCTTTGGTCAGCATCCCACAGACAAGGATAGGAATGGATTCCCGCCTTGGCTGAGAACACCCCTCAGAAGCGCCCTTCAGTACACCCCTCAAAAGCACCCCTCGCATCGAACCAACATGCTCGGGGGCATTGGGAGAAAGTACGCGGGGGTATTGAACCAACATACTCGGGGGCCTTGAACGAAAGGGCTCGGGGGGGGATGGCAGGGTTCCGTCGGAAGGCTGGTGAATGTACC
>JBAQYC010000101.1:0-1592 GCA_049299835.1 Candidatus Cryosericum sp.
CGTAACAGGGGACAGTCGTATTTGTTGTAACAGGGGTCACTCTAATTCCGTGAAAAGCGTGATAAATCTGGGACAGAACTACTGCGCTTCAGACAGCGTTCGATTGTCATAGCGCTAACACCTACCAAGTCAGCGATTTCGCGCAGTGTTTTGCCCTCGCTTCGCATGCGCCGGATCTCAGCCATCAGCTCATCGGAGGTTAGTCTACGTGAGGGCGACCCATCAGTAGCAGCGTGGACAACCGGCTGCCGTCCTGCACGGGAGGGAACCAGGAAGCGCGGCTTCTCAATTCCCAAGCCCGCATGCACGAACTCGCGATACACTCCACGCGATTCGTTCTCTTCACGACCGCCTAGCATCGACAGCAGCATCTGGTCGGCGACGGGCACAGTTTCATGGCGGCCAAAAGCGCTCGCTGCATAGCTGCTCCACTGCCAGTCGTCGGGCGATGCTACCAGACCCGCCCTCACTGGATTCAGGACTGTGTAGCGGCACGCCTCGAGCAGATGACTGTCAGAAGCAAAGGGAACTGAGAAGAATCTTCCCTGGAACACATGCCCGCGATGCTCGTGGCAACCGTTGTACATCTCCCCGTACGAGCCATTCATGGCGTGCATGCCGTGAGATAGATTCATCAGGGGTGTTCGTACGACAAGATGATAGTGATTGCCCATAACGCAATAGGCCGCGATTTCCCAACTATCTCGTACCACCGTCATGCCCAGCAGATTCAGTAGCACGCGCTTGTCTGAATCTGTGGCAAAGATCATCTCGTCGCCGTTGCCGCGGGCGGTCACATGATAGAACCCGTCGGCCACGGTCACTCGTGCTGTGCGTGGCATGTCAGTATCTCCCTTCTTGCCGTCTGTCCATCCGATGGCCGGCATTGACCTCATACCGGTAGTCTGTATCGGCTCTTCCGCCTGCTGGACCCCGCATGGCGCCCAAGACGTACGCCAATTTGAATATTCTGTCCACAAGCAACGATGTTACAACAAATACGACTGTCCCCTGTTACACTGTTACACGTCGAAGTCGGCTTCGGTTATGTTTCGGAGCTCGCTCTCCGTGATCTCGGGAGCGATTTCCTTAAGGACGAGCCTTCCACCCTCAAAGGTAAACACGGCGTACTCGGTGACAACCATATCCGCCTCGCCGATGCCGGTGATGGGGAGCGCGCATCTTTTGACCAGCTTTGGCTTCCCGTTCTTGCTGGTGTGCTGCATGGCGATGACGACTTCCTTGGCTCCGGTCACGAGGTCCATCGCCCCGCCGACGCCCAGCTGTTTCCCGTTGGGAATGATCCAGTTGGCAATGCTTGCATTCTGATCCACTTCGAATGCGCCGATGACCGTCGCGTCGACGTGGCCGCCCCGTATCATCCCGAAGGATGCTGCGCTGTCCATGTAGACACAGCCGGGAGTCTCGGTAACGCAGGTCCTTCCTGCATTGATCAGGTCATGGTCCATGCGGCCTTCCGGGGCAGCGCAACCAACGCCCAGCATCCCATTCTCAGCCTGGACGTAGATACTGGGACTTGTGACGTAGTCGGCAACCATAGTCGGAATGCCGACACCAAGGTTGATGAACAG
>JBAQYC010000102.1:0-2622 GCA_049299835.1 Candidatus Cryosericum sp.
GTGCTGAGTTTTTGTTCGACCTCGCTGTGGGCACTGCTTGGTGCCGGCATCCAGCGTTTCATTGCCAACCCGAAAGTCAGGTTTGCCTACTCGCTGGTCCTCGTAGGACTCCTGCTCTACGCTGCCTGGTCGATCGCCGTGTCATGAAGTGCAGGCATTGTGGACCCTGTTGGTGTCAGGCACAATGGGGTTCACGATTGGGGCTATCCAGTGGTGAGGGTATCTAGTTCGTCCGAACACCCTCCAGTGCTGCACTGACCACATCAGAGAGCTCCTGGACACTGTATGGCTTGGGCAGGAACCCGTCGGCGCCTCCAGGTGCACTCACCAGCTCCTGGATGCCACCACCCAGCGAATATCCCGATGAGATGAGGATGGGGACCGTGCAACCCAGCCGCCTCAATTTCCACAATACCTGATCACCCGTCATTCCGGGCATGGTCATGTCGAGCACAATGAGGTCCACGACAGCAGGACTCTCCTGGAAGAAGGAGATTGCCGACGGTCCGTCTGGAGCTGTCACCACTTTGTGGCCGGCGCGTTCCAGCATGCGCCTGGTGAGCAGCAGGATCATCTCCTCGTCGTCTACAACCATTACGGTCTTGTGCCCCTGTGTCCGCAGAGGATGTAGTTCCGGCACCGCCACGGTCTTCGCAGGCTCCCTGCATCGTGGCAGATATGTCGAGAAGGAGGTGCCCTCTCCTGCCGCCGTGTCCACGATGATCCACCCTCCAGCCTGCTGGACAGTACCGTAGACGACCGCAAGGCCCAGCCCGGTTCCCTGCCCCACAGGCTTGGTCGTGAAGAACGGCTCGAACAGGTGCTGCCGTACCGTGTCGCTCATCCCATCGCCAGTGTCGGTAAACCGCAGAAGAACATGTTCGCCGGACCGCGCTTCGGGATGTGCCTGGACAAATGGCTCGTCCACGTCGACATTCCTGGTTTGGATGGTCAGCGTTCCCATGCCCTGTATGGCGTCCCGGGCGTTTACCACAAGATTGATGACGAGCTGTCCGAGCTGGACCGGGTCCATGAGAACGTTCCAGAGGTCTGGAGTATAATCGCGGTCGATCATCACGGTCGGCGGCACGAGTTCAGCAATTGACTGCAGCGTAAGGTCGACGGACTCGTTGAGGTCGACAAGCGTCGGCGCTGGACTTCCATTGCGGCTGAATGTCAGCAGGTTGTGCGTGAGTCCGGCAGCACGACGGGCTGCCATCTCAGCCTGGGCCAACGGCTCAGCGATGGATTCCGGCTTGCCCACCTGGTCGCGGATGATGCTCAGGTTGCCGAGAATGCCTGTCAGGAGGTTGTTGAAGTCATGGGCGATGCCACCTGCCATGAGACCGAGTGCATCCATCTTCTGTGCATGGAGCAGGCACGTAGCCATGCGCTTGCGCTCAGTCACATCCATCAGCAGGACGAGTTTCCCCATGCTCTTGCGGAGCGGAGCGACGTGGAGGTCGTAGGAACGTTCTGCTCCGTCACGGACGAAGGCCAGCTCGACGTCGGTTCCCGGCACTGCCGATGAAAGGGCGGGCAGGATCTGTGCTCCTTCAATGCCGAGGACCTCATGGGCCGAGCACCCCAAAACTGCTTCGGCTGCCGGGTTGATATCCACGATCCGACCTCGGCCGTCGAGAACGAGCATGCCATTTGGGCTGGCCTCCAGGACGAGTGAGCGGGGGATCGGGACAAGGTCCAGGAAGCGGAACCGATACAGGGTGAAGAAGATGGCCACGCCGCTCAGGGCAAAGGCGAAGGGAGTGAGGTCGACGCCGGTTACAGGGGTGCGGCCGATCAGGAAGAGGACGTTGGCAGTCCACGGTACCACCATCGCGGTCAGAACGCCAATCGTCTGACCACGGTAGGCAGAGCGTACCCGAAACATGCCTCGCATCAGTATTATGGCACCCAACAGGAGGAGTGCGTACTGGTACGCACTCCAGACCCAGAACAGTGGACCAAAGCTTGTGTCGACATGCAGGAGTGTGCCGGGGACTAAGATGGGAACGGCGGTCACGTGTGTCCAGAGCAGGTGGTGCATGTCATTGAACCAGGCCAGGACAAACACTGCGGTCGGCTCTATCGCTGCAAGAACACCAATGCGGGTGACGGTACGCAGAGATGCCCCATCGTACCTGAGTGCGAAGACCAGCCATGCGACACTCAGCCCCCCACCAACAAACGACATCTTCACCCAGAAGAGGAAGGAATCCAATGTTGTGCTGCCAAGGAGAAACAGCGAGACAAGGACATTCAGGATGATCAGTAACATGATGACCGAAAAGGCACGGGCGCCCGGAGATGGTCTGTGTCGCCACGCAAGGACTGCGACAATCCCTGAGACGGCGGCCGTCGCCAGGAGTGGCAACGTGTACAGCGTCATTTGTGTATTCAACCCTTTTCCATCCGTATCATATGTGTGACCACTCCACTGGAACAAGTTCCGGCCGGGTTTTTGGCAAGGCCGCTTGTGTGAGCAGTCTACCTGCAGATGTGGTGTGTGTCAAAAAGATGGAGTGCCCGCGGGGTCGAACGGCCAACCCCCGGGACCACAGTCCCGGGGGTTGGCATTTGCATGATACAACGAGAACTACTTGGCGCCGGTCGCCCCTGGCT
>JBAQYC010000103.1:0-8570 GCA_049299835.1 Candidatus Cryosericum sp.
GAAAGCGCGTTCCTTGAAGTCCGGAGATCCAATACCGCGGCCCAGAAGCTCTATGAGGGGCTTGGTTTTGTCGTGACGGGGCTGCGACCAATGTACTATCCCGACAACATGGAGGACGGCCTGTTTATGACGAAGGAGCTATGCGGTGCGCATACTGGGGATTGAGACTTCCTGCGACGATACTGCTGCGGCTGTCGTAGACGATACTGGACTGGTTCTGTCATCGGTCATTTCGAGCCAGGATTCGTTCCATCGGAAGTACGATGGCATTGTTCCGGAAATTGCATCTCGCCGACATACGGCGACGATTATCGCCACTGTTGATGAAGCTCTTCTTCAAGCAGGCATGCGAATCGGTGATGTGGACGGAATTGCCGTCACCTACGGCCCTGGGCTGATTGGTTCCCTCCTTGTGGGTGTAGAAACGGCAAAGGGCCTTGCATATGCCAGTGGAAAGCCTCTCATCCCCGTGAATCACCTGGAGGGCCATATCATGGCGTCGTTCCTTCGAGATCCGGGAAGCGGTCTGCAGCCACTTTCGGGCGACGATTTTCCGTTGCTGGCGCTGATTGTGTCGGGTGGGCACACGGAGTTGGTCTATACGGACCGCTGGCTCCACTATCGAGTTCTGGGGGCAACGCGTGACGATGCAGCAGGTGAGACGCTGGACAAGTTTGCCAAGTATCTGGGGCTTGGGTATCCGGGTGGCCCGGTGATTCAGAGGATTGGTGCAACCGGCGATCCCTCGTACCATTCCTTTCCAAAAGTGACGTTCAGCAGGGCAGGATTTGAGTTCAGTTTCAGCGGCCTCAAGACCGCTGGTATCAACTATGTGAAGTCCCTGACACGGGAGGAGCTCGAAGCGCATCTCTCCGACGTCGTAGCCAGCTTCGAAACAGCGGTCGTCGGGGAACTTGTGAACAAGTCGCTCAGGGCCGTGCGCGAGCTCTCACCACGAACGTTGACGGTGGTGGGCGGCGTCGCTGCCAACAGGCGACTGAGAGACGGATTCGCGAAAGCCGAGGGCGTGCGAGTCTATTTCCCGCCGATGAAGTATTGCACCGACAACGGCGCGATGATTGCTTACACTGGGATACGACGGGCAATGCTGGGTACCCGGGCGGTCATCGATCTGGATGCATGCTCCTCGCTGGGAATCGAAGACAGTTCGCTGAACTCTTGACCGGGGGTCGGCGTTTCAGGTCCGGTTGGCTCAGTGTCGACACGATTGCACGAGAGATTGGGTTGTCGATAATGGAAGCAGTATGTACGATATGCACTCGACATGGAGGCGGGAAGTGGACATTCGCGAAGAGGGGAAGCCATTTAGCGCGAAAGGCACAAGCGGAGTTGGTTGTCTCGTCATGCAGGGATTCACGGGTACTGTGGGGAGTATTCGCTACTATGCAAAGCAGCTTGCGGCAAAAGGGCTCTCCATTGAGGCTCCACGCCTGACCGGTCACGGGACCCAATGGCAGGACGTCAACAAGGCTCGGTACACAGACTGGATTCAAGATGCGGAACAGGCGTATCAGGTGCTGGCTGGCCGATGCGAAAAGGTATTCGTCACCGGGCTCTCGATGGGTGGAACGCTGATTCTCTATCTTGCAGAGCACCACCCTGAGATTGCGGGTGTCATTCCTGTCAACGCGCCCGTGTTCATGACGGACAAGCGCGTGCCTTTGCTGCCCATCCTCAAGCACCTGGTCGCATCGACACCGGCGATCGCGTCTGACATCATGGAACCCGGTATCGTCGAACCCGCCTACGACAGAACCCCGACAGCCGGTACTTATGAAATGGTGAAGCTCCTCGGAATTACACGCAGGGACCTGGGACTCATTTCCCAGCCACTGCTCGTCATGCGTTCAGTGCACGATCATGTCGTTCCCCACGAATGTGGTCCGTTTATCATGGAGCATGTCACCTCAAAGGACAAGGAGATGGTTGTTTTCGAGAGATCGGCCCATGTCGTGACAATGGACTATGACAAGGATGGAGTCGTCGAAGCGGCGTGGAAGTTCATTCAACGCTTATCCAACTGAAGACGAGAGGAAAGCATAAACAAAGCGGGCGGCTGCACGGCCGCCCGCTTATCGTTTTCAGGCGATATGCACGTGGTAGCGCCGAGGAGAATTGAACTCCTGTTTGGGGATTGAGAGCCCCCCGAACTAACCACTGTTCTACAGCGCCATATTTGGCTGAGGAAGATGGATTCGAACCATCATCGGTAGCTCCAGAGGCTACTGTCCTACCGTTGGACGATTCCCCAACACAACCGAGAGTATACCAAGAACTTGCAGTGAATCAAGATGTCTGGCCGTGAAGCTGTCTGGCGAAGCTCAGGGATTTGTTTCTGTGGGCTCCCCGATCTCGATCCCGTCCTGTGTCAGGAGTTCGCGGCCCTTCTCCTTGATGGTCTCGGTCTGATCGCTGATCTCCTTTCCCAGTTCGAATGCCTTGTCTTTCAGAAGCTTGCGCGTTTCTTCTCCACTCTGGGGAGCCAGAACCAACGCTACCAAGGCTCCAACGATGCTTCCCATCAGCAGTCCGCCCATGAACAACCCAAAGTCATTGCGCTCACTCATGATTTCCTCCTCAGGAAGATGGTCTTGAAAAACCTGTACGCCGACATTATTCCTACGGCAGTGCTCATCAGTCTTGGCACGAGGCCGTTGCCGCGGCCAGAAGCTACTGCGGGCAATGCCTTCACAACCGTATCGGCAGATGCTGTGAGCTTCATCAGCTGTCTTGTCAGCTGGTCGAAGTGCTGCTCTGTTACCTGAGTCGACTGCATCAGTCTGATTGCTTCCGACTTCAGTTCATCAGCCTGTCCCTGCACGCCGGCAATCGTGGCAGAAAGGCTCTTTGAGAACTCCCCAAGCTTGCGTCCAATGACGAGCGCAGCTACGGCCATGAAGACCATGCCGAGGGCAATGACAATATCCAGCACCCATATCGCATTCGTATTCACCGGCACCTGGCCACCTCCTGATCGAGTTTGCTGACAACGGTAACGGTAGGATTCAATCGGGTGGCCACTCTGCGCGAAAGAATGATGCCGGGAATCAGCGTAACAAACCCGGCCACCACAGGAAGCGCCATGGAAGGGTTTCCGGTCAGGCCCGCCAGCGACGAGAATCCATAACCGCCAAGCACTCCTGCAAGAAAAGCCACGAGTGGAACGCCATAAATTATCGCAGTGGCCTTGAGAATGACCGAATCGTCGACCGATACTTCAACCAGGTCCCCCTGATCAATTCCAGGGAGAGCGATCGCCTTGACAGTCGAGCCGCTCTCTTTGCTGCCCACGCAGAACTGGGTCAGAGAGCACGACGCACATCCGGCGTGTGGCTGCAGTCGAACCATGACAACATCTCCATGACGCGAGATCACTAATCCTCGATCAGTCTGCATAAGGATCCTGCCCTCGCGCAGCTGTCAAAGAGCCACCCCACAAGGTCGTGCCTTGACGAAGCTTTTGAACCTGCCTAAGCAGGTGGGAGCATAAAGTTCCCTGCTTCAAGAACGCTGCGAAGCGCTCGTATCCACAGGGCATCTGCTTCCGAGTGATTTGTGTTGGCTCAAACCCGTCAAGTGGTTCACGGGCATCGCAGGGTGACATAGAATTATTATACCTGAAAACGCAGGAAAACCAACGCAAGTATCGGCGCACGCTCGAGCGGCACCAGCTCTACTTCCGGTCTGCACTGGCAAGACAGTCGGGTACGGCAGCCAACGGCACCGTCGATTGCGAACCTGACGCCAGATCTTTCACTGTACACGTCCCCGCCTTGATTTCGTCCTCGCCAAGGATGAGTGCCATGCGCGCCCCCCTCTTGGATGCGCGTGCCAGCTGTTTTCCAAACGCATCCTGGCGTGCATCCAGATCCAGAGCCCAGCCCGCGTCAGCCAATGTACGCCTCAACTCAAAGGCCACGGCCGCCGCCGCGCCAGAATGAACTATATATGCTCGGGGGATCGTCAGCGAACCGGTCAGTTCGGGGTAGTGAGCCGTCAGCACAGACGTAAGGCGTTCAAGGCCGAGACCCCATCCGACAGCAGGCGTAGGTGGTCCTCCCAGGTGACCAACGAGATAGTCATAGCGGCCTCCTCCCAGGAGGGCATTCTGCGCGCCAAGATCTCCGGACACTACCTCGAATACCGTCCTGGTATAGTAGTCGAGACCCCGGACCAGCCTATGGTTAAGCCGATAGGGAATCCTCAGGTCGTCCAGCATGGACAGCAGGCGGTGGAAGTGATCCTCGCAGTCTGCGCACAGATAGTCCGCCGACTTGGGCAGCGACTCCAGGAGTAACGCGTCTTCGCGCTTGCAGTCGAGCACGCGAAGGGGGTTGTCGCTCATACGCCTTTTGCAGTCTTCACACAGCTCACTTTCGTGCGCCGCCAGCGCAGCCCGCAGGGCATCCTTGTAGGCGGGTCGACAGTTGTCGTCGCCGATACTGTTTATATCGACGGACAGATGTGCCAGACCGAGCCTTGACAACATTGTCATGACCATATCGATGACTTCAACATCCTGAACCGGCGATTGTTCGCCGAGCGCCTCGACACCAAAGCTGTGAAACTCGCGTTTGCGCCCGCTCTGAGGCTGTTCGTATCGGAAGAACGACCCCATGTAGTAGAACTTGGTCGGAGAAGGCTGCAGGTTCAACTGGTGTTCGATGTAGGCCCGGCATGCCGCAGCTGTCCCTTCGGGGCGGAGGACAAGATGGCGCCCCTTCTTGTCCGGAAAGGCATACATTTCTTTCTCGACGATGTCAGTGCCTTGCCCGACTGATGTGGAAAACAGTTCCTCCATCTCGATGGTTGGCGTGCGGATCTCTTCGTACCCATAAGCTTTGGCAGTCGTGGCCATCGTTCTTTCAACATGCTGCCAAAGAAGGATTTCAGGCGCTGTTATGTCGCTGGTTCCTTTGACCGACTTGATCATGACAATCCTCCATGCATTTGTGTTAGTCAGTATACTTGCTGTATGCGAAAAGAAAACCGGCATGTTTGTGGGGAGGCGGCCTCGAGAGGAAGCAGTCTGAAAAAGATGGCAACCACAGTGGACAGCGAAGGCATCGGGTTGAACGGTGACCGCAGAAAGCTAGACTGAGAACGTCAGCGCACAATCAGCGGATTCTGTCCAATCGAGATCGTTTTTCCCGGGAGAATGAATGGCACAGGTTCATGGCAAGGCAGGAGCGGCAACATACCGCAAAGGCGATCGACTTATGTTCCGTGCTCTCATTTCCATGCTGATGATGGGAATTTTGACGTATTTCCTGTTCCGTCCCGGTGTTCAGACAATCGGCTTCGTCGGTGCCGGAACGATCTGTGTCATCGTGGCTCTTGGTTTCTGGTGCGTTCGTGATGTGTTCAGCCTGGAAGCTGCAGCTGACCAGTATTATGGTGGAGCGGGCGGCGAGTACGATGTCGGCGTCGTTCTTTCACGACTGCCACAGGAGTTCCACGTGTTTAATGGCCTCGGTTTCTACGCCGGCGACATCGACCACGTCATAGTTGGTCCGACCGGCGTCTTCATCGTCGAGACGAAGAACCACTCCGGCACTATCAGTCTGAAAGATGGGTGTCTGTGCAGAAATGGTGACCGTCTGACTCGTGATTTCGTACGTCAGGTTTCATCAGAAGCAATGTATGTAAAAGCATGGCTGAAACCACAGATCCCATGCCATGTTCGTCCTCTGGTCGTGTTCAGCAGGGCCAAGGTCCGCGTTCGGCGACCCATCGGGGGTGTGCGCATCATCGCGCTCGTTTCCCTCATGGATACCATCACGGGTCGGGCGCCGTCGTTGTCGGTTGAGGAAATTCAACGGTACGTGGAACGCCTGGAGGGCATGAACCCGGCGATTATCCTGACGTTGACACGGGCGCGAAGGGGAACGCCGGAAGCCGGCAGTGACATATCATTTTCCGGGGTCGCTCATCCAGGCTTCATCCGTACTACATCGACGCGTCGTTCGATCTAATCAGGCGACACGGCGAAGACGAGCAAATCCTTGAACAGTGCAAGCTCTTCTCGGACCGTCGCCCGGACTCTCTGCATGGTATTGAGCGAGACCGGTGTCTCGACGGGTGGGCTGGTGAGCGCCTGCAGGCCATTCAGGCGTGCCAGCACCATGATGCGTGCCATGTGAAAAGGTGATGAAACCATCAGGCAGGAAGTCAGACCGTTCCCTTGCATGTAGCGCTTCAGGTTCGTGAGCGTGCGGGCCGTCGTCGTGCCTGCATCGTCGAATACCAGGGCGCTGCGAGGGATTCCCTGGTCGACGGCGACAGATCCCATGACGTCGGATTCACTGAGGCTCGACCCAGTAGGACCTCCAGAGAGAAACAGCAATGGAGCACGTCCTTCACGGTACAACTGGACCGCCCACATGATGCGCGCTTCGAGTTCCGGCGATGGGCTGTCTCCCCACACCGCAGCTCCGAAAAGACAGATCACGTCGGCTCGAGCGGATTGCCGTTTGTGCCCGTACCGGTCGATACCGGCATAGGTCAAGGCAAGGATGGCGCCAACTGTACAAATGATTATGACAAGTGCCCACAAGAGTCGTTTCACTCAGACAGTATAGGGCGGGGCTTTCTGCGCCTCAAGACGTGGTACTCTCACGTTTGCTTGCAATGACGTGTGTGGACAATATACTACAGACACCATGGATTCCACTGAACGATACGTTTCACTATACCGTAAATACCGCCCAACGACGTTCGACAGCGTCATTGGTCAGGAGACGGTTGTACGAATCCTGAAAGGGTCGGTCGATACTGGCAGGACCTCTCACGCATACTTGTTTGCGGGTCCCAAGGGCACCGGCAAGACGACGGTAGCCCGCATTCTGGCCAAAGCTCTGAACTGCGACAGAGGGCAGAACAGCCATCCGTGCATGGAGTGCGAGCACTGCAGAGCGATCACAGCCGGCACAGATATCGACGTGATTGAGATCGATGCGGCCAGTAACAGAGGTATCGACGAGATCAGGGACTTGCGGGAGTCCACGAGGTTCGTTCCCGCTCGCAGCCGCAAGAAGGTTTTCATCATTGATGAAGCCCACATGCTCACCGTTCAGGCATTCAACGCGCTTCTGAAGACACTCGAGGAGCCGCCCGACTATGTCGTTTTCATTCTCGCGACGACAGAACCTCAGAAGCTGCCCGAGACCATCCTGTCCCGGTGCCAGCGATTTGATTTCAAGCGGATCGCTGAAACGGCGATGTTTGAATATCTTCAGGGCCTTCGCAGTGTGGAAGCTCCAAACATAACGGACGAAGCTCTTCACCAGATTGTCGCCTTGAGTAGCGGCTCCATGAGAGGCGCCATAGGCCTTGTCGATCAGTTCTCGGTATTTGGAGCTGAGTCGGTGTCGGGTGCGACCGTGCTGGACCTTCTGGGACTGCCGACTGAAGAGAATATTGCCTTGCTTGTCGAGGCACTGCTCTCCCGCGACCCGAAGGCAGTCGCTTCCGTTCTCGACCAGCTGGAGCGAAGTGGAATTGAACCCGCCGACCTTCTGGAGAGGACGATCGCCCTAATCAGCAGGTATATACTTGATAAAGTGACTATGAAGGCTTCGAGTCTCGATGGAATACCAGCCGATCGCCTCAAGGCGTTCCCGGATGCAGCTCTCGTGAATCTTGCAGGCACCTTTGCACAAATCCAGCAGCAGTCAGCCTATCTATCGGACCCCTACCCTCTCGTACGGGCTTTCCTGCTCGCCATTGCTCTGGGCTTGCCCATAGGCGTCGATCGTCCGCATGAAGAAGTCTCCCGTGAAGTGCAGTTCACGAATATTCAGGATTCGCCCGTGCCTGCTGTACCGCACGTGGATACTGTGCAGAAGGCTGTCGAGATTCCCCATGACGGTTCCGGCGAGGCAGTTCCAGAATCCTCACACGCGTCCGTGGACGAGCCAGCAGAACGGTGGGCGCACTTCAAGGCACTTGTCTCTGAGACCAGTAAGCCAATCGGTGTCATGCTTCAGGCGTTGGATGTTCGAGAGGTCGGGATCGATCAGGGTGTCCTGCGGATTGTTCTCGGCCCCAAGACGAAGCTGTTTCGTACCATGCTCGAGCAGAAGCAGGACGAAGTTCTTGTCCCGGCAGCGCGTTCCGTCTATGCAGTCGATCAGGTCAGACTGGCCGAGGAGGGATCCCCTGAACCCGGTCGCCAGGAAACCGTGACCGAGGCTCCTGTGGACGACAAGCTGGAATTGCTCAAGAAGACATTCGATGCAACGGAGTCGCTCTTCGGCTCCTGATGAGACAGGAGGAGCCACATGTACAACGTCAGCAATCTCATGAAGCAGGCCCAGAAGATGCAGGAAGATGCGGTACGCGCCGATCAGGAACTTCTCGACCGCCGGATATCAGCCACTTCGGGTGGAGGTGCCGTCACCGCGATCGTCAACGGTAAGAAGGACCTCATCGGTATCAGCATTCAGGCGGGGTTCGACCTTGGTGACACGGAGATGGCCGCAGATCTGGTCGTCGCAGCCGTACGCGAAGCCCAGGCGGAGGCAGACCGGCAGGCCGATGAGATCATG
>JBAQYC010000104.1:0-9462 GCA_049299835.1 Candidatus Cryosericum sp.
GTCGAGTGTCGCTCGTCGATGACCGCTTGTGGAACCTTGTCCTGCATCCTGGACGAGGGTGTACCCGGCCGGTCGGAGTACTTGGCTAGAAAAACGCTATCAAACCAGAAGTTACGAACCACGTCGACCGTACGAGCAAAATCGTCATCCGTCTCCCCGGGGAAACCTACGATGATGTCCGTCGTCAGTGCCCAGTCGGCGTTTTCGCGAACAGGTCCTGCAAGTGCAGCATAGTCCGCGACTGTGTATCGCCGGTTCATGCGCTCGAGGACGCGGTCGCTCCCCGACTGCAGGGGAAGGTGCAATCGATGCTCGATATGCTGCAATTGCATGAGTCGTCTCACTTCCCCCGATGTGAAGTTCGCAGGATGGGAGCTCAGAAACCAGAACCAGAACTGACCGTCCAGTTCATCGACCGAGGACATGATCTCGACCAGCCCTCCCCGATTGGACCGATATCTGTTGATGTTCTGCCCCAGGAAAAGCAGTTCGGTGAAGCCGGTCTCGATTGCCCGTTCAGCTCGATGCAGGACCTCGTCGGCGTCAACGATGATTTCGGGACCCCGCGACCTTGGAACGATGCAGTATGTGCAGTAACTTTCGCATCCGCGGACAAGCTCGATGTCTGCCGTTGGGAACAGCGAGTGAGGGGCCGTGCAGTCCGGGTCGCCGAGCGGCACGACGGTCCCTATGGCCGCAAGGACCTGCTCCACGCCTGCGGTCCCCTCCACAACGTTCAACCCATGGCCCGCAATGCGAACCGCCCGTTCTCGGTCGAGCGTGGCAGTGCAACCCATGAACACGATGTGGTCGGCTCCAACCAGCTTCGCAGCCTTGCCGAGAAAGCTGAACGCCTTCTCTTCGGCTTTCTCACGGACTGCACAGGTATTGATGATGACCAGGGACGCTTCGCCAAGACTCTCGCAGGACTGATGCCCTCCTCGCGTAAGCGCATCAACGATCGTCGCGCTGTACAGCTGGTTGAACTGGCAACCGAATGTTTTGATGAGAAACGCTGCCATGTCAGTGATCTCTCTGGAGAAGCGATATCGCAGTACTGCTCCCTGTCGAGGCGTCGATGTCGACCACGACGGCCATCAACATCGCATCGCCCTCAGCAACACGCGGCGCGTACATGATACCTGTTTTTAAACGACGTATCATGACTTCCGGATCCAGCCCGATGATTGACGATCGCACACCTGTCATGCCGACATCAGTAATAAATGCCGTGCCCGCAGCCGTGACGCGCGCATCGGCCGTAGGAACGTGCGTATGCGTTCCGAGAACCGCAGATATACGACCGTCGAGGAGACGCAGCATCGTCGCCTTCTCTGCGGTGGCCTCCGCATGGAAATCAACGAGCTTGACACGCACAGCAGCAATCTCCGGGTCACTCAGGGCCTCTTCCACGTATCGAAAGGGATTGTCGACGCCGTTCATGCAGTACTGTCCCATCACGTTGATGATTGCTATGGGGCCATCCGGCGTCTGCCAGATGACGGACCCGTGACGCCTGACGGCAGGACTGACATTCCCGGGGCACAAAACACACGAGTAATCCTCCATCAGGTCAAGGACTTCCGGCTTGCCGAGCGTGTGATTGCCCCCCGTGAAGATGTCGACACCTGCTGCGCTGAGTTCCTCAAACGCGGACCGGGTCATCCCTGTCCCATGCGTCGCGTTCTCGGCGTTTGCGACGACGATAGTGGGTCTCAGCTCTGTCCTCAATTGTGGAAGCAAGCGCCGTACGATGGTTCGCCCTGGGCGGCCGAAGATGTCGCCGATGAACAGTACCCTCACGACACACCCCGGTCGAAGCTGCGGACAGCAAAAACGCTGGCCCTTAAGGGCCAGCGCATATGAAGCGATTGAAGCAGTGCAGACAACGGTTGTACGATGCTACTTCTTCGATGTTGTCTTCGCAGCTGCCTCAGCAGGAGCAGCAGCAGGAGCAGATCCCGTGGCTGGAGCAGCCCCCGGCACGGCAGCGGCACCCTCGACCACAGCACCCTCCTCAGGAACAGGCGGAGCCTCTTCGATGGCTGGCGCAACGACAGAGAAGACCGTCGCAGTCTCGTTTGTAAGCACCTTAATCTTGTCGCCAAGCTTCAGATCAGCGACGTGGATAGAATGCTTCAGTCCGAGGCCGGACACGTCAACCTCCAGAAAGTCCGGAATGTCAAGAGGAAGTGCCTCGACCTCCAGCTCATAAAGCGAGTGTTCGAGCACCCCGCCTTCCTTGAGGCCAATAGCAGTTCCGACGGGACGAATCGGTATCCTGCTCGTCAACGGCTCGTCAAGAGAAATGGACAGGAAATCGACATGTGTATACGTATCCCGGATCGGGTTCATCTGGTACTCGTGTACAACAGTAGTCATGGACTTGTCACCTTCGAACTGAAGCTCGACGATGGCGGACTCTCCGGTGGTACGACGAATGCGTTCGAATGCTCGCACAGGAACGGCAACGGACATAGGCGTCATTCCATGACCGTAAACCACCGCCGGGATGAAGCCCTGCCTTCGCAGGACGCTTAACTTGCCATGTTTTCCGCTTTCACGGGCAACGGCTTCTATCGCTACTCTTTGCATACCAACTCCTTACTCATAAGATACCGGCATATCTTTGACATTGTATGCCAAATCAGCTCTGAATCAAGTAGACAGCCTTCAGACTGTCACAGCTGAAACAACGCGGAGACCGATGAGTGGTTGTGGATGCTGTAGATAGCCTTGGCAATCAGCTCCGACACCGACAATACCGTGAACATCGAAGGGTATTCGCGTCCGGGGACAAACATCGTATCGGTCACGATTACCTCACTGAAGTTCGACCGCGCGAACAATCCAAGCGAGTCTCCCGCAAAGACGGCATGGGTCGCACAGGCAATGACACTCCTGGCGCCCTCGGTCAGGGCCCGGTTACAGGCGTTCAACATCGTATTCCCGGTATGGATTGCATCATCGGCAATAATGACGTTCTTGCCTCGTACGTCGCCAATGAGCGATTGAATCTCGACCGCGTCCGGTGAAAGGCGCTTCTTCACAAACAGGGCCTGTGAAGCATGAATGGTCTGAGCAAACGTACTGGCACGAGCCACGCCTCCAACGTCAGGAGACAGGACAACAATGTCTTCGAGCTCCTTGCGCTTGATATACTGTGCCAACTGGACCATGGCCGTCAGGTTGTCAGCAGGGATGTCGAAGAAACCCTGGATCTGAGCAGCATGGAGATCGACTGCAACAACGCGATCTGCACCAGCTACTGTCACAAGATTTGCAACCAGTTTGGCACTGATGGGTTCTCGCGAGCGAACTTTCCGATCCTGGCGTGCGTAGCCGAAAAACGGGATGATTGCCGTGATGCTCGCCGCCGAAGCACGTTTCAGCGCATCAAGCAGGATCAGCAGTTCAAACAGGTTCTCCGCGGGAGCATTGGTGGGCTGGATGACGTAGACGTTCAGTCCCCGCACGTTCTCGCTGATACGGAGCTTGATCTCACCATCGGGAAAACGCCCGAGCTCAGCCTGGCCGAGGGGAATGCCAAGATAGGACGCCACCTTCTCGGCCAACGGCTTGTTCGCATTGCCAGAGAAGATCTTGATCGGGTTGTACTCACTGTCCATGTTTCTTCCTCCTGACCCATCCCTCTTTGTCGACTTGAACCGCTCGCGCGATACCAAGAGCTTCCGGGGGAACATCGTGGGTGATAGTCGATCCGGTCGCAGTGTACGCCCCCTCATGAATCGTCACGGGAGCGACCAGATTGTTGTTGGCGCCGATGAAGACGTCTTTCTCGATGACCGTGTGGTGCTTGACATGCGTGAATCCATCATAGTTGCAGGTAATTGTACCGGCTCCGACATTGACGTTCTCGGCAATTGTAGCATCACCGATGTACGAAAGATGTGGAACCTTGCTTCCGGCTCCCAACGACGAGGCTTTAAGTTCGCAGAAAGCACCGACCTTTGACCATTCAGCGGTCGTCGTCCCAGGCCGTACGTAGGAGAAGGGGCCGATGGCGCAATTGCTGCCGATCGTGGAACTCTCGACAAACGATGCCAATACGGTTGTGTCATCGCCTATCTGCGCGTTGATGAGCATCGTGTTGGGCCCAATAACGCTGGATTTGCCTACCCTGGTGCTTCCCTTCAGACAGGAGCCTTGCCGGATCTCCGTATCGCGTCCGATAGCCACGTCCCAATCGATCCGGACTGTTCCCGGCATATCGATGGAAACACCCTCCCTGTACAAACGATCCAGTTTCCGCCGCTGCAGCAGACTGGCGGCCAGCGCGAGTTCCGCCCGGTCGTTCACTCCGGACATCTCCCACGTGCCACGAGCCACACGGCAATGTACGTGACTGTCGCCCCGTACGGCGATCGAAAGACAATCCGTAATGTAGTATTCACCTTGAGCATTGTTCGGTTTCATTTGTCCCAGCCATTTCCGAAGTTCGGCCGAACGGAACAGGTAAATGCCGGTGTTGATCTCAT
This sequence comes from Candidatus Cryosericum sp., assembly GCA_049299835.1. GTDB lineage: Bacteria > Caldisericota > Caldisericia > Cryosericales > Cryosericaceae > Cryosericum. Next base: position 4,500 of record JBAQYC010000104.1, read on the forward strand.
GAATAGCAAGTTGTCCCGGAGTCGCATCTCGAGCCTCGACGATGCCGACAAACGTTCCATCTTCGTTCCGCACAACGCGTCCCAGTTGGCCGGCATCTTCCATGTGCGCCGCAAGGACGGCGGCTTCTGCGTGTTCAGCAAGACCCTCGTCAAGGAACTCACGATAGTCCTCTTCGGAGGGAAAGGGATCGTCTCCGTTGCATACGAGGACATACTCTGCAGAAACGTGTTCCATGCCGCACTGGACGGCATGGCCGCTACCATGCTGCTCAGGTTGAACGGCGTACGTGATCCGGTCTCCAAATGCTGCATAGAATGCCTCATTGGCAGCCGGCGTGACGACAACCGGGTGTGCATCGACGCTCTTGAGAGCGACGACGACATACCACAACACAGGGTGGCCCAGAACATCATGGAGAACCTTTGGTACCGCACTTTTCATGCGCGTGCCGAGTCCTCCGGCGAGGATCACAGCCTGGACGGCAGGAGTTGACATTGGGCGCCTAACTCTTCAGAATTCCCAACTCGAGGGCCGACTCGTGGAACATGTCGGCTGCAAAGTCGAGTTGTTCCTTCGTGTGCGTCGAACACAACATGCAGCGAATGCGCGCCAGATCTTTGGGAACCGTCGGAAAGCCGAGTGACTGAGCAAAGACTCCCTTCTCGAACAACCTGGCGGAAAGATTCTTGGCAAGATGACCATCGCCAATGATGATGGGAGTGATCGGGGTCTCGCTTCGCCATGTGTCAAACCCATACGCCTTCATCTTGCCCTTGAAGTACGCAGCATTCTCCCACAGCTTGCGCACCAGTTCGTCGCTCTCTGTAAGGATGTCGATAACCTTCAGGATCGCTCCGGCGTCGGCCGGCGTGATCGTTGAGCTGAACAAGATCGTGCGTGATTTGTTCTTGAGAAACTCGACAAGCGTGTGTGTACCGGCGACGTATCCACCCACCACACCAAACGCCTTTGACATCGTTCCCACCTCGACATCGACTTCTCCCTCGAGATGAAAATGATTCACAATACCACGCCCGTGGTCCCCCAGAACGCCCTCGCCGTGTGCATCGTCGACCATGGTGACCACGCCGTGTTTCCTGGCTACGTCAACAATGTCAGGCAACGGGGCGATATCCCCATCCATGCTGAAGACGCCGTCTGTGATGACCATCTTAGTGCCCGGTTCACCTTCGTATTCCTTGATCCTTTCTTCCAGACTCGCGACGTCACAGTGCTTGAAGGGCACGATCTTCGCCTTGCTGAGGCGGCAACCATCGATGATGCTGGCATGATTCAGCTCGTCGCTGAAGATGATGTCACCGTCGTGAACAAGAGCAGGGATCGTACCCGAATTCGCGGTCAGGCCGCCCTGGTACATCAGAACGTCTTCAACTTCTTTGAACTTCGCCAGCTTCTTCTCGCCGTCGACGATCAGGCGCGTATTGCCGATAATCGTCTTGACTGCTCCAGACCCGACGCCGAACTCGTCAATGGCCTTCTTGGCAGCCTCTTTGACATCCTTGCGAGCGATGATACCCAGGTAGTTATTGGCAGCAAGGTTCACGACGTACTTGCCATCAATGGTGCATGCTGGACCCTGCTCGGAGTCGAGCGTTCGTATCCGGAGACTGAGCCCTTCCTTCTCAAGCCGGTCAAGCTCGGTCTGCATCATGCTCTGAAACTTCTCGTTCATTCCGCTACCTCCCTGCAATCTGGAGAACGACCTTGCCACAGGTCCCCGCAACCATAGCGTCCATCCCTGTCTGCCAGTCTTCAAATTTCAATTGATGCGTAATTGCAGCGCTCGGGTCCACAATGCGCGAAGCCAGCAGCCGGGACACAGTTTGCCACGTCGAGAAGATCTTGCGCCCCGTGATGCCGTAGATGCGGATTTCCTTGAAGATGACTTCATTGGTCAGGTCAAGGGTCACCGGGCGTTCAGGAAGTCCAAGCATCGACATGCGACCGCCGGGCGTCAGCGCCTTGAGACCCTGGTGCATGGCTTTCTCGCTGCCGGACATCTCCAGCACGACGTCGACGCCGACTCCTTGCGTCTGTTCCCTGACCACGGCCTCGATGTCGTCGCGACCGGGATTGAGAACGAAATCGGCTCCCATGCTTTTGGCAAGGTCAAGCCGGTAATCCGACAGGTCACTCACAAAAAGCTGCGTAGCGCCAAAAGCCTTGGCAATCCCCACGGCCAGCACTCCGATCGGACCTGCTCCCGTGACGAGGACGGTCTTCCCTGCTACCGGCTCGGAATTGACGGTGTCCAAAGCGTTCCCCATCGGCTCCTGTATCGAGGCCCACGCAGCTGGAATCGACTGGTCGTTCTTCCAGAGCACACGTTCTGGAACGGCGATATACTCGGCAAAGGCGCCGGCACGGTCCACACCCAGGATCTGGAGGTTCTGGCAGACCTCACTGTGACCCGTATGGCATTGATAGCAGTGCCCGCAGTAGATGTGCGTCTCGGAACTGACGAAATCACCTTCCTTGAATCCTCGTACGGATCTGCCTGTTTCCACGACATGCCCGGCGAATTCGTGCCCCATGATATGCGGAGTCTTGATCCGGTTCTGGGCCCACTCGTTCCACACGTAGATATGAACATCTGTTCCACAGATGGAGGCATAGTCGATCTTGACCAGCACTTCGTCTTCGGCAATCGAGGGGATGTTCACCTTCGTCAGTGTTGCCCCACGTTCCGGGCGTTCCTTCACGAGTGCCAACATGGTTCCCGTCATTCCGATTCTCCTCTCTGTCCCTTCGTTTTCAGGTGACATGCAAATGAATGTTCCGGACACTCCATTCCCTGTAGACAAACGGGACCAGCATTCTCGAACAGGAGGGGTGCCACAGCCTTGGCCTTCGCCAGCATAAGCCACGCCAGAGCCCGGATCTCGAACTGTGCCCTCAGACAACAACGCAGTTCAAAGAAGTGTCTCAGTTCCCTGGCATTCATCGTTACCACCAGACGAGACGCAACGCCCTGTGGAAGGACGTAGCGGGCGTCTTCCTCGTGTACGCCGTCTGCGAGCAGGCGTTCATATTCCAGGTAAGCCTGCTCATAGAAGCGTTTGAAATCCTGGCCGGGGGGAGACACAAAGACCGGTTGAGCCTTCGTGAACCGCAGACTCTGTTGAGAGTAGGAGGCGAGCCGATGCCGGACCAGCTGATGTGAAGCTGCACGCGACAGTCCCTCGACAAGAAATGTGAAACTGGCGTGCTCAAGGACCGAAAGATGCCCGTTGCCACAGACCTTGCGGAGAATGGCACCGCTTCGATTGGCGTCGAATGGCGCAGTGCTGTAGCAGATGTGAGCTGCGTAGGCACACAACATGTCCGCGTCAGGAGTATGAGCGAGCAGCTCTACCCTCATGAAGTCAACAGGAAATCGAGTGGATGTTCACTGTCAGCCAGACCAGCAGGGAGTTGTGCGATACGTGGAAGAGACTGGCGCAGGACCTCGATCAGCGATGTCGATGCTGCAGCCATGGCATCGAGGACTTCCTTGTGCGTAAGCAGCGAGGTCCCCATGCCGGCCGCGTAGTTCGTGATGATGGCGATCGTCTGATACTCGAGACCCGCCTCCCGTGCAAGTGTCACCTCAGGCAAGCCTGTCATCCCGACCACCGATCCACCCATAGCCGCATACATACGGACTTCTTGTGGCGATTCGAAGCGTGGACCTTCCGCCGCCACATACACTTCACCGGTGTAAACCGAAAGCCCCAGGGCGGACATCTCCGTCACCAGCACGTTCGTGATAGTCTCACTGTAGGGATGGGTCATGTCCGTGTGGACGACCCTGCCGACCTCGAAAAATGTCTGTGCCCTAACTTTGGTGAAGTCCAGAAAACCGTCCATGAGAGCGTACGATCCGGGTTCAAGCGACTTCTTGAGCGATCCGACAGCACTTGTCGTTACGACTTTCTCGACGCCGAGCATATACAGCGCCATGATATTGGCGCGATAGTTGACAAGATGGGGTGGCACGACATGTCCTTCGCCGTGACGCTTGAGGACGCAGACATCCACATCACCCATGGAACCATGCATATAGCTCACTTCACCGAACGGGGTCCTGATGCTGGAGAGGCTCGCATCGGAAAGAAGCTGAACACCGTCGACACCCGTGCCGACGATAAGACCAACAGGTCTGGACATGACTGCTCCTCAGGAACAAGTTGTCTGGTACCTATCAGATTGTAGTTCCAAGGTCGTCAATGTCAACCCGAAACATGCTTCCAAGGCTATGTCCTCGCCGTCGCGCTTTGACTATCGCCGCGAATTCCGTATAATTGACGCCGATGGGGCCGTAGCTCAATTGGGAGAGCGCATCCCTCGCACGGATGAGGTCAGGGGTTCGACCCCCCTCGGCTCCACCACCGCAATAATACTGCGTTTGCAGCATCACTCTTGAACCCCGTTGACCACTTCCGACCCATCACTCCTCTAGTCATGCTGTCAACTAGGTTGAACGTCACCGTATCCGGAGTGACGCTGCTTTCCTCTCAAGCTCCTGCAGGCTTGCGCCACCTCTATGTGTTCTGTATTCCGTGTCTCAGCAGACCCAGCAGCTCATCCAATCCACTCAGGCTCGCTGCGTCGTCCTCGCCCGGCGCAATCACGATATCGATCTGGTCGAGCAGCGTGGAAATGACAGAAGAAGCCATCGCGGTTGGAATGTCGGCCCGAAGCTGTCCTTTGGCTTTTCCGGCATTTATCATGTCTGAGATGACGTCCTGACGCAGACCGCCAAAGCAGTCAGCTACTGCACCTCGAACGACGGCCCCTTCCATTAGCACCTTTCGCCACAAGGCCCCATAGCGGGGCTCCTTCCGCGCAAGGCGCAGCCCCAGAAGCGCCTTCTCGCGGAAGGATTCGAAGAAGTCGTCTGCGGCGCCCTGGCGTTCGTACTGCCGGAACAGCTCGAGTTTCTCCATGCCGGTGCGGTAG
>JBAQYC010000105.1:0-10920 GCA_049299835.1 Candidatus Cryosericum sp.
GAGCGCTGGCCTGCGCCTGCTGTCTCAGCAGGTCGAAGGAACCAGACTGCATCAGTCCTTTGCCACCTTGCGGTTGAACGTGTCCTGCGCAGTCATCAACCCATCGCAGACAATGGTTCGGACGACGGCCGGTGACTTGGCAATGGCATCGATGATGCCTGCCTGCTCGGATCTGGAGAATCTTGACAGAACATGGTCGATGACCCCGTCGGCGCTATGTGGCTTGTCGATGCCGATGCGCACCCGCACGAATCCCTTTCCGCCACAGTTGTCGGCAATCGAGCGCACACCCTTGTGACCTGCAGCGGTGGCATTGAAACTGACGCGAATCACGCCAATTGGCAGGTCCATCTCGTCGTGAATCACGATAAGGTTCTCGAGGGAAATGTTGCGTTCCTTCATCATTGGAGCGATCGCGACACCCGAAGTGTTCATGAAGGTCTGAGGCTTCACCAGGACTATCCGGACGAGTTCCGATGCCTCGCAGAATGCCAGGTCGACGGCAGCCCAGTGCGCAAGGCGATTGTGGTTGAACCTGTGAACCCTGAACGAATGTGCGATAGCATCGAGAGCCATGAAGCCCACGTTATGTCGTGTTTCATCGTATTCGGGCCCTGGGTTGCCCAGCCCTGCGATCATAATAGTTTTCACAGATGGTATACTACTCGGGAGGGGTCCGATTTCAAGCTGTGAACGGTTGACAGGGGCCTCGAACGCCTTATACTTTCTTCGCATTGGTCGGGTTCCCTAAGTGCCGAAAGGCCGCCTCGACCGAGCAATTCCTCATGGAGGTAGTCTATGTACGCTGTCATTGAAGCAGCAGGAAGGCAGTATCGGGTCGAGCCCGGCGAGACCGTCAAGATGGAAAAGATCGCCAGCGAGCCCGGCACGCCGATCGTGTTTGACAAAGTCCTCGTCGTCACCACTGACGCCGGCACTCAAATCGGCAAGCCCTACGTTCTGGACGCGAAGGTGAGTGGTACGATCCTTCGTACCACGCGCGACCGCAAGGTCCGCGTTTTTACCTACAAGAACAAGACGACGCACAAGAAGCTCATAGGGCACAGACAGACATCGACCTACGTGAAGATCACGGAGATCGGGTAATAGGGGTGGTGAACAATGGCACACAAGAAAGCAGGCGGTAAGTCACGTAACGGGCGGGACAGCAACCCGCAATACCTCGGCGTCAAGCTGTATGATGGTCAGGTCGTTCAGCCAGGCAATATCATCGTACGTCAGCGCGGCGAGCATTTCAAAGCCGGCAACGGCGTCATGATGGGCCGGGACTATACGCTGTTCGCTGTCGTCGAAGGAACCGTGAAGTTCGAGTCGCTCAAGACGGTGAAGCGCGTTCACGTGCTTCCTGTCGCTGAGCTTGCCGTCCCTCAACTCCCTGTTCCTGAACAGGCGAACTAGTACACAGGGAGCATTTCCATCAGAGACTCAGCTGACCGCATTCTCGACGAGGTCATAGTCCGAGTCACCTCGGGACACGGCGGAAACGGAGCAATGAGCTTCCGCCGTGAGAAGTACGTGGAGAAAGGCGGGCCGGACGGCGGTGATGGCGGCAGAGGCGGAGACGTCATCTTCGTGGCTACCGCCCGATACTCCAGCCTTCAGTTCTTCGCCAAGAAACGGACGTTCAGGGCTCAGGCCGGAGAAGGGGGCGCTGGACGCAACAAGCACGGGAGCGACGGGCAGGACATCACCATTCTGGTGCCCCTGGGTACCGTCCTGACGGACATTGCCTCAGAAGAAGTCCTCGCGGATCTGGTCGATGAAGGCGAGACCGTCACCGTAGCCCGTGGTGGAAGCGGAGGTCGGGGCAACGCAGCATTTGCAACGTCTGTCGACCGCGCTCCCAGGTACACCGAAGAGGGCATCCCCGCACAGGAACGCCGGATCAGACTTCGTCTGAAGATCCTGGCCGACGTCGGCATGGTCGGTTTTCCGAACGCCGGTAAGAGCACACTGCTGAGCAAACTATCAGCCGCGCACCCCAAGATCGCAGACTATCCTTTTACCACGCTGTCCCCCAACCTGGGCGTCGCATTCTCCCCGGACGGTGATCGGGTCACCTTTGCTGATATCCCGGGGCTTGTGGAAGGGGCCGCAGACGGTCGGGGACTTGGCAACAAGTTTCTAGCTCACATCGAACGCAGCCGGGTCCTGCTGTTTCTGATTGACGGCAGTTCTGCTGATCCAGACCCGATCCAGGCGTATCACCTGCTCTACCACGAACTGGAACAATACAGCGAACAGCTTGCCGGCAAGCCCCGATTGATCGTCGTCAACAAGATCGACGTGATTTCTGCACAGAAGCGCACAGGAATTCGTTCCCGTTTTGTGCATCAAGGCATCGAGCCTCTGATGATCTCCGCACTCGAGAATGTTGGTATTGATGCCGTCATCGAACGTGCATTGGCGCTCGTGCAGTCTGCGCCCGTTCCTCCGCGTGAGCAGGTAACACGGGTCTACACGCTGAAACCGTCCGATGAGACATTCGAGATCTCCCGGCTCCCGGACGGCATGCTCTCCGCTTCTGGACGCTATCTCGACAGGATCATCCACACAACCGACTTCGAGAAGCCGTTCCAGGTCACACTGCTGGACCAGAGGATGCGCAAGATCGGCGTCGAAAAAGCTCTCCGCAAGAAGGGGGCTCACGACGGACAGAATGTCATGATCGGCGGCCGCGTGTTCACTCTGGGGGAAGAGATAGCAAAGAAACGATGAAGACCGTGCTGTACGGGGGAGCGTTCGACCCTGTCCATTCTGGTCACGTTTTTGTCGGCCATGAGGCGCTTCGTCTCATGGCCCCTTCCATACTTGTGCTCATCCCGACCGGCCGTCCCAACCCGGACTTTGGCAAATGCCTCTCCGGATCCGATACGGATCGTATGGCAATGCTGCGTCTTGCCTTCGATGGTGTCCCTGACGTCATCATCTCCGACGTTGAATTGGGGCGTGAACCACGACCGTCCTACTTCGTGGACACACTCGAAGATCTCCGACCGTCGCTTGGTCTGGAGAAGCCTGCGCTGCTTCTCGGGGAAGACCAGCTCTTCTCGTTCCCTCAGTGGCACAGGTACGAGGATATCCTGGATCAGGTCGAACTGTGGTTCGTCCCGCGCGCCGGACGACACGGCCCGTCCCGTCCACAAGTCGCTGCGAGGGCCCTGTTCGACATCAACCCCTTCGACAGCCTGTCGTCGACCCTGATTCGTGACAGGTTGGGCCGAGGTCTCTCTGTCGAGGGACTGGTGCCCCCGTCTGTTGCCGAGTATATCGCAAAGCACGGACTATACGCGAGTCAGTGACATCCCGGGGGAGAGAGCACATCATCGGCCTCGTCGCGAAGCGCGTTTCGAAGAAACGCCTGGAGCACACGCTCCGCGTGGAGACACTGGCCGTGAGTCTTGCCAATTTCTGGGGAGTATCCGAGGAGAAGGCAAGGATGGCCTCCCTCCTGCACGACATTGCCAGGGATGAGTCCGAATCTTCTCTGATCGAGCTGGTGAAGGACACTGAAGATCCTTTGATTCGTGAGATGGCCGAGACGTCCGCTTTGGTTGTCCTCCACGCGCCCGCCGGGGCTCTGATCGCTCAACGCGACTTTGGCGTGAACGACCCCGAAATATTGCGGGCAATTGCCCTGCACACGACCGGAGGCTCTCACATGGACCGGCTGGCAATGATCATCTTCCTTGCCGACTATTGTGAGGCGGGCCGGCACTTCGCCGGCGTCGAAGAAGTCCGTTCTCTGCTGTTCACCAGTCTCGAAGCTGCAATGCTGCGTGCGCTGGTGCAGACGCTGACCTTCCTGCGCAGCCATTCTCAGCCGGTGGACAGACACACGGTTAACGCATCGTCAGCTTTTGCGCTTCTGGCTGCAGAAGACTCGCAGCGCCTTCACCAGCCTTGACAGAAGCCTCCGCGCTGTGTAAAATAGATGAGTACGTGATTGTGCGGGAGTAGCTCAGGGGTAGAGCATCGGCTTCCCAAGCCGAGTGTCGCGGGTTCAAATCCCGTCTTCCGCTCCAGAGGCGGCATAGCCAAGTGGTAAGGCAAGGGTCTGCAAAACCCTCATACCCCGGTTCGAATCCGGGTGCTGCCTCCATTTTTATATCCAGACATCCCTGCCGGGATGGCGGAACTGGCAGACGCACGGGACTTAAAATCCCGCGGTGGCGACATCGTGTGGGTTCAATTCCCACTCCCGGCACCACTTTTGTCCCGATGATGGTGTCATGCCTCAGTATCCGATCCCATGTTGCCAAGGCTGCGTGTATGGCGGTATACTCTCCACGTGATGTCGGCATTGCCCATGTGCGAAAGTGGTATGTATATCTCCGGGTTGGTGTCCGCGATCTGCGACCCTGATGCAAGCTGAACACCCATGTTGATAGTCGCCAGGTATGTCTTTTCATACAATATGGCGTCGATGCCATTCTTCTTGCGTGTTGTGCCAAGGACAAAGACGCGGGCATATTTGAAGTCCCGGCGTTTGACGCGTGATCTGAGCAGTCGAAGGATCCCCAGGTCGCGACGAACGTCCGACAGCCCATAAATGTGATCACTGGGGACGTATCCCGTGTGAAGCCGATCATATTCCTCGACGACTTCGTTGAGGTCAGGCAGTGTGACCGCCATTCCTATGACGGGATGATCCTGTTTCGTCATGTCTTCGACAACAAAAACCAGATCTTCGATGACAATCGTTCTCAATCCCGCCGCAAGATAGTCGAATTCCTCTTCTGAGAACCGTTCAAACTGTGGATGGACGCTGGTGTCCCACGCAGCGTTATACACGGTCTTGACTCGCGCGATCTCGTTCGCCCAATCGGCGATCTTGACAGACCTGACGGCGATGCCCTGACGTGCCAGCCGCTGTTCGAGCCCCTCTCCCCGGTTTCGCATGCTTTCGAGGCGTTCCATGTACGGAGAAGCACTCTCGTGCGTCATTCGAAAGGCATACCAGTCGTTTTCCTTGACACCCCATTTCTCCAGAAAGCGCGTGTAGTACGGAGGTTGATACGGCTCCATCACCATGGGGTGCTTGTCGAACCCGTCGACCAGCAGACCGTCTTCACCGTTTGCGTTGAACCGGGCCGGGCCGATGATCTTCACGGCACCGGCCTGCTGAAGATCCTCCGTGGCCGCGCCAAGCAATGCAGACGCAATCTCGTCGTCATCAAATGACTCGAACAGTCCGATCCATCCGATCTCGCCGTGAACCATAGGCTCATGGTAGGAGCGGTCGATGAACGCCGCGATGCGCCCGCTCGGCCGGCCGTTCCTGCAGGCAACGTAGTACTGCAGGAATGAGCAATGATGAAAGAAGGGGTTTGCGCCGGGAAACTTCCTCCTCCACCAACTGCGGTCCGGGTTGAGGTCGTTCATCTCCACGGCCAGGATCGGCATGACTTTCCGAGAGTCGGCAGTGCCGTAGAAGGGGATTCGCCAGACAACATTCACGAATTCCTTGAGCTTGCCGATCGGCAAGGGAAAGCATCCGTTGACTGAAACCGGTCGGGAGATGAGTCGCTCGATCGTAACTGCCGTTTCCATGGTTCCTCCGGACTGCTGATCTTGATGGGATCGATGGTGGTCCTGGAGTTTCACTGCTATAATGTTTTTTTGACTCGCTCCATACCGTGAATAATGATACGTAAAACGGGTAACCTGTAAACTGGTAGGGTGTCTGGACAATATGCCGCTCATACTGCAAAACCTTGAAAAGATGTTCGGTGACCGCCTCCTGTTCCGGTCTCAGCAATGCGCCATCGGAGCTGGAGACAAGGTCGGTATCGTCGGCCCCAATGGGAGTGGCAAGACAACGCTCCTCCGCATCCTGACCGGGGCCGATGACGAGTATGGCGGCTCTGTCCAGATCACCGGCGGGGACACGTTTTGCTTCATTGATGCCGTTCCCGTCGATCCAGAACGAACGGCGCGCCAGATCGTCTCAGAGCCTTTCGAGCACCTTCGTGCTCAGGATGCACGGATACGCGAACTGGAACGTCTCCTCTCCACAACGCTGGAGACAGACAACTATCTTGCTGAACTCGCCCGCCAAACCGAACAGTTCGAGGCACAAGGTGGCTACGACTACATCGTCAGCATGAACAAGGCGCTCTCCAGCCTCGGTTTCGCCTCAGGGGACCTGGAACGCCTGGCGGGAACGATGAGTGCCGGAGAGATCTCGCGACTGCGCCTGTCGCGGCTGGTCAGCGACACCCAGAACATCTGGCTCCTGGACGAGCCCACCAATTACCTGGATATTCCCGGCGTGCAGTGGCTCGAGCGTCAACTCAAGGGCCTGCAGGCCACGGTTCTGGTAGCTTCTCATGACGCGTGGTTCCTGGACCAGGTCTGCAACAAGCTGCTGGTCATCGAAAACGGGGCCCTGCGTCTGTTCAGCGGAGGATACACGGACTACGTCCGCGTCAGGGACGCTGAAGCCGCCGACCGGGCCCAGCACGACGCCGAGCTCAAGCGCGAAATCGAACGTATGCGACAGTATGTCGAGAAGTATCGATATGGGACACGCGCAAGCCAGGCTGCCTCGCGTGAGAAAGCCATGGAGCGGCTCAAGGCAAAGGTCCAGACTGACCCCGCCGCCACGCGCAAGCGCGTCCACGTGCGACTGCGAAACACGGGAGAAAGTGGAGAGATCGCACTTCGTCTCGAGCACGTCAGCAAGTCATACGGCGACCGTGCCATTCTCAGCCGGGCAAGTGTCACGATCTTCTCTCGCCAGCATGTGGCCATCCTTGGCCGCAACGGTGCCGGGAAATCGACACTGCTGGGCATAGCGATGGGGCAGATCATACCAGACGATGGAGACATCTACTGGGGACCAAGTGTGCGGTACTCTTTCTTCCCTCAGAACTACACACTCTTCGAGAAAGAGACCGCCATGGAGTGGATCATGGCCCGCCGTCCACAGATGATCATCTCACAGGTCAAAGCCCTGTTGGGCAGTTTTGGCTTCTCCGCCGACCAGATGGACCAGCAGACCGAGGCGATGAGCAGCGGAGAAAAGCAGCGCCTGCTGCTCGCACTGCTTTCGACGGAGACAGCCAACATGATCATCCTCGACGAGCCGACGAACTTCCTGGACATTCAGACGCGGGAGTCGCTCGCATCGACGCTACGCGCGTTTGAAGGGACAGTCCTGTTCGTTTCACACGACCGGACATTCATAGACGCTGTCGCAGACCGTGTCGTCCTCATCGAACGCAGCGAGGTGTCGGTGCTGGATGGAAATTACTCGGCAAACCGGCAGGAACTCTTCAACGATCGTGCGGGCCGTGTCTCGCCGTCTGGTCGGGCGAGCGACACAGGCAATGTCAAGTCGTCACGGCCGTCACACAACAGGCTCGCGACCCTTGAAGCCCGTGTGCGGCTTCTCGAGCGTCAGATCAGCGAGATCGAACAACAACAGGCTGATTCTACCCGCAAGCTGCAGGAACAGGGTCCTGCCATGCAGGGAAGCGATATTACATCGCTGTCGGTGCATATCCACGAACTGCAGGTACGACGGGACGAGTTGTTCGAGGAGCTGGCGGCGGCGGAAGAACAGTTTCTACAAGCCTCGGCGTCGTGATTCGATTTCCTCGAGCAGTTCCTCGCGGGACGCGAATCCCCACCGCTCGAGCAGTTCCTCCGAGAGGTCGTATACAAGACTCTTCTTCAGATAGTCCCGTTTCGTGGTCAGGAGCTTGCGTTCAAGCAGCGACACCAGAGCTTTGTCACTTGTGACTCCCCGAAGCTGAAGGATCTCCTTGCGTGTCAGTGCTCCCTTTGTGATGATGAGCGCAAGGACTTCCATGGACTGCCTGGAGAGCCCCACCTTGGGTCTTGGCTGAGCCGACTCAGGCGCAAGCTTGTCCGGCACTGAGAAGCAATACCTCTGGCCGTCCTGAACAAGCCGGACGCCGCGGTTGGCGTAATCGGCCTGCAGGCTCTCCAGAAGACGTCGCGTCGCCGGACAGCTCTGTCCCGCCCGGCGGGCCAGATAGCGGACCCCTACGGGGCCCTCGGCTGCAAACAGGATAGCCTCGAGTCTCTGTTTCGCGGCCTGAAGCTCCAACCCCGTTATGAATTCCTGGCTCTCTGTGCGGTCAGTCATCCGGCTTCCCCACGTATTCGACGGCAATACCCTCGAACCGGCTCTGCTGAGCGATATGAAGAACTCCCATCTTGGTCAGGATGAGGATCGCGAGAAAGCTCAGCACCACTCGCTCGCGGGAGTCCGATGAATCAAAGATGTCCTCAAACAGCATGGTCCCCCTTTCCTGCAGCAGTGCGCGAAGCTCACGCATGACCTGCTGGAGGCTTAAGTAGACTGATTGCTGGCTTTCGTCCTTAACGGGTTTGCGCGCCGCGACCCGCTCAACAATACGCGCAAGTGCTTCCAGGAGAGCGTCCGACACCTCATCTCCGGTCTGGTCCTCTGCCGGAGGAGGCGTCGTACGAACATTGGGTCTCCTGTACGGTGCCTTGCCGGCGTTCATTTCCGCGAGAACCTCGATGATTGGCCTTGCATACAACCCTGCCTCATCCAGAGCTCTGATACCTTCCTGCAGCGACTTCTCCTGGGCCGCCGCATGTCCAAACAGAACAAACTCACTCTTGAGCTTGAGAAGGTCGGCAAGCATGTAGACGAGCTCCGCATGCTCCTCTACCCCGACATCACGCCGAATGGTAATGCTGCAGAAGTCCACCAGACGTTCCACGACCACGTTGGCGACATCAGCATGCCCCGCCCGTCCAAGGAGTCTGAGGTTGTTCACTGAGTCCGTCAGGCCCGGCACGTTCAGATTCCTATGGCCTCCCTGGCCATGCGCACGGTCTCAGCCGCCACTACCGAAGCCTTCTCACGGCCTTCCGCCAGAATACGGTCGACTGCATCAGGATCGGCGGCAAAGGCCGCCCGACGCTCCCGGAACCCGACCAGGAGCTCCGAGACCATCTCTGCGACAGTGCGCTTGTGAGCGACACAGCCGAGACAGCCCTGTTCGCACTGGGTCCTGGCTTCCTGCACGGTTGACGGTTGGAACAGCTTGTGGTACTGGTAGATGACACAGCCGGCCTCCGGGTGACCGGGGTCATCCCTGCGCACCTTCAACGGATCTGTATAGGCCTTCATTATGCGCTTGCTCGTCACTTCGGGCAGGTCAGACACCACGATGTCGTTGCCCAGAGACTTGCTCATCTTGCGCCCGTCGAGGCCCGGCAGCATCTGAAACTCATTGAGGATGGGCAGAGGCTCCGGAAACAGGTCGACGTGATACGTGTGATTGAATGTGCGCACCAGTTCCCGGGTGAATTCGAGGTGCGGGACCTGATCCTTGCCGACGGGTACTGCCTCCGCACGGTATGCCATGATGTCCGCGGCCATCAGGACGGGGTAGGTCAAAAGACCGAGGTTCACGTTGTCCTTGAGGTCCATGTCACGGATCATTTCCTTGACAGTCGGGTTGCGCTCGACCCACGATACGGGCGTGATCATCGTAAGAAGCGTGGACAGATAGGCGTGCTCCGGGACGTCGGATTGGCAGAAGATGGCGGACCGCTGCGAGTCAAGCCCGGCCCCAAGCCAGTCGAGGACCATTTCACGCCGGTACTCACGGATCGAGCCGCTCTCGTCCCATTTGGTGGTCAGAGCGTGCATGTCCGCGACCATGAAGTAGCAGTCATACTCATCCTGCAACTTCACGTAGTTTGCCAGCACGCCCATGTAGTGACCCAGGTGGAGCTTTCCTGTGGGACGCATGCCGCTCAGGATACGCTTTTTCATAAGCACCTCACAGCCTCAGAAGAGTATTCAGAATAAAGCCGAGCACCCTGGACATCAGACTACCGATGATGTTGAACCAGAGAAGTGCGAGCAGGATGACCGTGCCATACAGGTCCACTGCACGGTCGTACAGAAACCGCTCCGGCCTCTTGAAAAAGAGTGCAAAAAAAGCCTTTGAGCCGTCAAGCGGAGGGATCGGGAGCAGGTTGAACACACCAAGGGCGACCGAGAACTCGACGATGCTCTTCAGCACAATATACACGTACGTGAACTGCGTGACCACGCCCGCCGAACTCCTCACCAGAAGAAGGAGCAAGTAGGCGACGATGGCCGTGGCAAAATTGGAGGCCGGTCCTGCCAGAGAGACCAGGACGGTATCACGGCGCGGGTGCCTGAATGCCCCGAAATCGATCATGACGGGGCGTGCCCATCCGACATGGAACAACAGGAGAGCGATCGTCCCCAGTGGATCAAGGTGACGAAGAGGGTTCAGGCTGAGGCGCCCCGTCTCCACGGGTGTCGTGTCTCCAAGCTTCCATGCCGTCCATCCATGAGCGTATTCATGGATCGTAATGACAATCAGGATGACCGGTACCTGGACGATCCAGATCGGCAACTCGTTTTGAATATAGTTCAGGAGTCCCTGCATAAGTTCTGTCCTTTCCAGACGGTGCGCCGGTCGAGCCGGCTGTTGTCATGGAGTCATAGTAGCCGGGTTTCCGCCTTACGCAATCGCTTGGAAACCAGCGATTCTTCATTGCGGACGCCCACTTTCCTGCTACAATCAACGCATGATCAAGATGAGAGTTCGATACAGCAAAGAAGAAGAGGCTTGCCTGCTTTCACATCACGAGGTCCAGGCGGCTCTCGTACGGTGGCTGCGGCGCAGCAACCTGCCGCTGGTCTACAGTGAAGGGTTCAATCAGCGCGTCCGGATCGAAACCGGCATTCCTACGGGAGTCGGCATGATCAGTCTCCAGGAATACGTGGACGTTCTCCTTGACGCTTGGTCGCCAGTCCCCGACCGGGCGAAGGCACTGGAACGCACAGCGCCCCCCGGCCTCAGGTTTCTGGCAGCGGCCGACATCCCTCTGACGGCTCCGTCTCTC
>JBAQYC010000106.1:0-2246 GCA_049299835.1 Candidatus Cryosericum sp.
TGCCAGGGCGGCATTTCTCGATGGACTCGAGCGTACGGCAAGAGACAACGGAGTCGCCCGGCTGCCAAAGGGAGCTTCGATCGAAGCGCAGGCGTTCATGCGGCGCCTTGCCTCAGACAAGGGCAAGGATGTTCTGGGGTCGGTCGCGAAGGTGAATTTCAGCCCTGTGAAGGAGTGCCTCGCCAGCCTGTTCTAGATGAGTTCAGTGATTGTCGTCTGGTTGACAACGTTACCCGGCGACGTAGTATATATGCCTACTTCCGCAGCAAAACCTTTACACGAGGAGACACCTCATGTTTAAACCCGTAGTGCCTGCCGACAAGATTGTCGAGCAGGAGGTGGCCACCATTCAATTCTGGGAAACCAGTCATGTCTTCGAGAAGTCGCTCGAATTAAGCAAGGACAAAGAGCGCTTTGTTTTCTTCGAAGGGCCGCCCACCGCAAACGGGAGACCCGGCGTGCACCATGGCCTGGCCCGCGTGTTCAAGGATACGGTCCTGAGGTACAAGGCGGGTACGGGCTACTACGTCCCTCGCAAGGGTGGCTGGGATTGCCAGGGTCTGCCCGTGGAGATCGAGGTCGAGAAACGACTGCATATCAGTGGAAAGCAGCAGATCGAGGAGTACGGCGTCGAGGCATTCGTGCGGGAGTGCAAGAGCAGTGTCTTCACCTACAAGGCGGAGTGGGAGAAGATGACCAGCCGCATCGGTTTCTGGCTGGATACTGAACATGCGTACGCGACCTACACCAATGATTACATAGAATCGGTCTGGCATATTCTCAAGACCTTCTACGACAAAGGGCTCCTGTATCAGGGACACAAGGTCGTCCCCTACTGCCCGCGGTGTGGAACAGCGTTGTCCATGCACGAAGTCGCACAGGGCTACAGGAGCGTCACCGAAGAGACAGTCTTCGTCAAGTTCTTGTTGACATCAGGCGAGCTGGAGGGCGTCAAGGCGCTGGTCTGGACAACGACGCCCTGGACACTGCCCAGCAATGTCGCGCTTGCAGTAAACCCGGGCGTGGAGTACTCGGTTGTCGAACTTGAAGGTGAACGGTATCTGTTGGCCTCTGCGCGGTTGGCTGCAGTTTTTGGTCATGATGCGGAACATGTCACACTTGTACGCACGTATCTCGGCAGTGAGCTCGTGGGGGTTCGCTATGAGCGCCTCTACGACTATGCCATCGTCGAGCCCTGGGAAGAGGTCCGCGGTTGGCGCATGGTCGCTGCAGACTACGTAACAACGACGGATGGCACGGGCATCGTCCATCTTGCTCCCGCATTTGGCGAAGACGACCTCAATGTCGGGCTGAAAGAGGGACTTCCGTTTGTCCAGCTCGTGGACCTTGCCGGAAAATTCACACCCGAAGTGACACCCTGGGCCGGCAAGGACGCCAAGGGAAGCGACCCAGATATCCGGCGTCAGCTCAAAGCTGACGGGAAACTGTTCAAGACGGAGAGGATCGAGCACGACTACCCCTTCTGCTGGCGATGCGATACGCCACTTCTCTATTACGCCAAGAACTCATGGTTCGTTCGTACGACGGAGTTCAAGGACCAGATGGTTGCGAACAACCAGCAAATCGCGTGGTATCCAGACCACATCAAGGATGGGCGATTTGGCAACTGGCTTGAGAACATCAAGGACTGGGCACTGTCCCGCGAACGCTACTGGGGTACTCCGCTGCCTATCTGGGTCTGTGATTCCTGCGGACACCAGCACGCGGTAGGGTCCACCGCCGAACTCAACGGGATGGCTGTCAACCCGGATCCTGAGGTCGAACTGCACCGCCCCTATGTGGACAAGATCGAACTCACATGCCCGGTATGTGGTGGGGTCATGCACCGTGTCCCGGAAGTCATAGACGTCTGGTTTGACTCTGGTTCGATGCCGTATGCACAGTGGCACTATCCATTTGAGAATCAGGATGAGTTCGCGAAGATGTATCCGGCGGACTTCATCTCTGAAGGAATCGATCAGACCCGAGGGTGGTTCTACACTCTTCATGCAATCTCCACGGCCCTTAACGACAGGCCCGCGTTCAAGCGTTGTATGGTACTCGAACTGGTCCTTGATGAGAAGGGCCACAAGATGAGCAAGCATGTCGGCAACGTCATCGACCCCTGGACCATTCTCGACAAGCAGGGAGCAGATGCATTCCGATGGTCCCTGTATACAGGCAGTCCTCCCTGGTACCCGAGGCGGTTCGGGCCGAACGTGGTTGCCGACGCTCTCAAGACCTTC
>JBAQYC010000107.1:0-3699 GCA_049299835.1 Candidatus Cryosericum sp.
GCTCCGGCATATGTGCCCGTACGGATTTCAGTTCCGCTGCGTCCAGCAACAGAAGGGGCAGGTCGGGCTCAGGAAAGTAGCGGTAGTCATTGCTTGCTTCCTTGCTGCGCATGCCGGAAGTGATGCCCTGCGCTTCGTCGAAATGCCTGGTCTCTGTCGTGATGGGAGTACAGTCGGCAAGACACTGCGCCTGCCTCTGTTCCTCGTAGTCGATAGCCCGCTTGACGCTGCGGAAGCTGTTCAGGTTCTTGATCTCCACCTTTGTCCCTCGTTTCGCGGGATCGGGACTGACGGAGACATTCACGTCACAGCGCATGGCACCCTTCTCCATGTCGCCCGACGATACGTCGAGCCACCTGACAAGTCGTCTCAGATTGCGCAGGAATTCATACGCTTCTTCGCCACTCTGCATGTCTGGTTCGGTGACGATCTCGATCAGTGGCATGCCACAGCGGTTGAAGTCGATCAGGGTCTCGCCCCCCAGCGTGATATCCGCTGCATGCATCGATTTGCCAGCGTCTTCCTCGATATGCGCGCGTGTCAGCTGGATATTTCGGGCGCCCCGTTCGGTGACGATCGGGACTGATCCCCCTGTCGCGATCGGGCGATCGAACTGGGTGATCTGGTAGGACTTGGGAAGATCGGGGTAGAAGTAGTTCTTGCGTGAGAACTCGGACACTTCATGGACCGTGCACCCCAGTGCCGTAGCGAGCCTGGTGGCCAGACGCACTGCTTCGGCGTTGAGTGTCGGCAGTGCTCCCGGCAATCCGAGGCAGACGGGGCAGACATGGGTGTTGGGCTCATCGCCAAACTCAGTGCTGCAGCCGCAGAACATCTTGGTGCGCGTTGCCAGCTGGACGTGGATTTCCAGGCCGATCGTCGTGGTCATGACTTACCTCCAAGGGCTGTGAAGAGGACGTTCGCGGAGGAAAGGAGTTCTGCATCGCTCCAGCGAGCACCCATAAGCTGCAGCCCAATGGGAAGTCCTGCCGCGTCCTTCCCGGCAGGGAACGAAACCGCAGGGATCCCGGCCAGGTCTGCCGGGATCGTGAACACGTCTGCCTTGTACATCTCGAGAGGATCTGTCACTGCTCCGATCCTGAACGCGGTGGTCGGGGTGGTCGGCGTGAGCAGGACGTCGGCGAATTGCAGTGCAGCATCGAGTTCGTCGGTAATGATCTGGCGAACATCGGTTGCTTTCTTGTAGTAAGCATCATAGTATCCAGCCGAGAGCACGAATGCGCCGATGAGGATGCGTCGCTTCACTTCCGTGCCAAATCCGGCATTGCGAGTCCTGCTGTAGGTTTCCGTCATGTCCCGTCCGTCCTCGTGCAGACCATAGCGGACGCCGTCGAATCGTCCGAGGTTCGCGGAGCACTCGGCGGGGGCAATGATGTAGTATGCGGGCAGTGCGGACAGGATATGTGGCACGCTGACGTCGACAACCAACGCCCCGCAGTTCACGGCCGCCTTGCGGGCCATCTCCATGGATGCTGCGATTTCCGGCTGGACCTCCAGGCCCTCGAGTTCGCGGATAACGCCGATCCGCTTGCCTGCAAGGGTCGACTGCAGTGCCGCCTCGAAGTCCACGCAGGGCTGTCTGACGCTTGTGGCATCCTTCGGATCATGCACGGCTATCGCGTTCATCATGATGGCTGTGTCCCGAACACTCCTGCCAATGGGGCCGATGCAGTCGAGGCTGGACCCGAAGGCGACCAGACCGTACCGCGACACAAGCCCGTAGGTCGGCTTGAAGCCGACGACGCCGCAGAACGCCGCTGGTTGTCGCACTGACCCTCCGGTGTCGGAACCGATTGCCCCGAGAGCAAAGCCCGCTGCCACCGCGGCGTTTGAGCCGCCGCTGGAGCCGCCGGGAACCCGGGTGAGATCCACCGGGTTGTGTGTCGGGAAGAAGGCGGAGTTCTCCGTGGAAGAACCCATGGCAAATTCGTCGAGGTTGGTCTTGCCCACGACGACAGCTCCTCCAGCAATCAGTGAGTGCACGACAGTGGCAGAGTACGGGGCGACATAGTGCTCAAGGATGCGGGAACCGCAGGTGCATCGTTCACCGGCCATCATGATATTGTCCTTGATCGCGATAGGGGCGCCTGCGAGTGGAGAAGTCGGGTCGACAGCCCGTACCTCGGAACGGGCGGCATCCAGGCGCAGGTGCAGAAAGGCTCTCACCTGAGGGTCATCGCGTTCGATGAGCCGGCACGTTTCTTCCAGGTACTCTTCGGCCGACAGTTCATGCGCGCGAACGGCGAGGCGATACTGGTTCAACGTGAGCGGGAGTTCGCTAGGCATCCTCGCCCCCCATGACGTTTTTCACAACAACGAAGCCGTCGCGCATCGCGGGTGCTCCGCCAAGTCCTTCTGCGCGTGTCAGGCCCTCGGATGGCTCATCCGGCCGGAGCTCCGTCATGAAGGGTCGCTTGCTGACAACGGCTGACGTGTCGACCGAGCTCAGCTGCGCAACATGTCCCAGGATCCGTTCGAGGTCCCCCAGAAGCGGTCCTTCCTCTTCCGGCGTTATCTCGAGTCGTGCGAGCGTCGCCACGTGCTCCAGTGTCTTCTTGTCGATAATCGTTGCCATGGTGCCTCCTGTGTGTTTTCTCAGTTCCCCCGTCCAACGAGCTTCAGGAACTGCTGTTCGTCGAGGATCTCGATGCCCAGTTGCCGGGCTTTGGCCATCTTGCTTCCCGCCGAAAGCCCTGCCACGAGTGTGGTTACCTTTCGGGAGACGGTCTCCGACGTCTCGGCTCCCAGCGTACGCACCAGTTCCTGAGCTTTGCTGCGAGGCATCGCAGACAGCTCGCCCGTAAAGACGAAAACCTTGCCGCTGAGGGGGCCCTGGGTTGCGGGGGCTGCAGACTCGAACATGCGAATTCCTGCCTTCCGGAGGCGCTCGACGAGCGTACGGTTGCGCCCCTCCTGGAAGAAGGCGGTGATATTCTCGGCCGTTTTTTCTCCGATGCCGTAGACATGGATCAGGGATTCAGGCATGGCTGCTGCAAGAGCCTCCATGGAGCCAAAGGCCTGGGCAAGATCGCGGGCTCCTACCTCACCTACCTGGGGAACGCCCAGGGCATACAGGACACGGGCAAGACCCTTTCCCTTGCTTTCTTCGAGGTGAACCAGCAATTTGCGGGCAACAAGAGACCCCATGCGTTCCAATCTCAGAAGCTCTTCTTCCGTCAGTTCATAGAGGTCAGCGACATCACGGGCGAGTCCGGCCGTGACCAGCTGGTCTACGACAGCTTCGCCCATGCCCTGGATGTCCATGGCGTCCTTGGAGCACCAATGCAGCAGGCGTTCCCGTACCTGGGCCGGGCACGAGGCGTTCACGCATTTGGTGGCGGCCTCGTCTTCGATACGTACGAGTTGCGAGCCACATACGGGACAGGCGGCCGGCATGACGAAGAGACGCTCGATGCCCGTGCGGGCAGAGAGCACAGGGCCGAGGATCTCGGGGATGACGGAGCCGGCCTTGCGCACGATGACCGTGTCTCCGATGAGGATACCAAGACGTTTGATCTCGTCGTCATTGTGCAGGGTCGCCCGTGCAACGACCGACCCGTCGATCTCCACCGGCGTGAGTACTGCGACAGGGGTGGCAACGCCTGTCCGACCGATGGAGATGATGATGTTCTCGAGGCGTGTCTCCTTTTCTTCGGGAGGGAACTTCCAGGCGGAGGC
>JBAQYC010000108.1:0-2984 GCA_049299835.1 Candidatus Cryosericum sp.
TCATCATCGGGATGGGTCTCATCGCGTTTGTGTTCGACACGGCTGGCGGAGTGCTCTTTGCAAAACTGATCAACGTGTTCCGGAAACGGAAGATCAACCCCATGATCGGCGCGTGTGGCATATCGGCGTTTCCGATGTCTGCTCGCGTTATCCAGAAGATGGCCCAGCAGGAAGACGGCAGCAATTTCATCATCATGCATGCCGTTGGTGCCAATGTGGCAGGGCAGATCGCCTCGATCATTGCTGGAGGCTTGATACTGGCCCTGGTGCGATAGGAGGTGGTTGTGGACCCGGTTATTGCTGAAGGCCTTCGTGTCAGTGGACTGAGTTACGTTCTGATTTTTGCGGTACTGGGACTCTTCTATGGTCTGATCAAGCTTCTATTGAAGATGCTGCCTCGGAAGGACGGTCCAGCATAACTGATAGCGCGAGTCTCCGCCCGCAGCGGACTCGTGAAGGAGACCTGGGTGAACAAGCTTCGGATGATCCTTGCCCTTACCATGATAGTGATCGTAGCAGTGTCCGGGTGTGGTCCGCGCAAAATGGCACTGCCCATGATCATTTCGGGGACTATCAAGCCGGTGGCCCTGATCGTTCAGGCTATCGCCGGTACTTCGTTGCATGTTCAGGTACTTGCCGGAAACGACGGATCGCCTCTCCAGAATGCACAAGAACTCGTTTCCACGAGTGCTGTCGTTTTCCGGACTGGGGCCCCTGTCGATACGTGGTCCAGTGCAATGGAACAGGGCAGCGTGCGTTTTGTGAGCCTCTCCGGTGCCCTGGACAAGGGTACGTCGGAAGGTTCGTGGCTGTCTTTCCGTGATTCCGCAGACATGGCCCGCATGATACGTGATACACTGGCGGCAACGTACCCGGATCTCAAAGAGCAATTTGACTCGGGATATGCTGTGTTCATGGACCAATGCAGCCAGGCTGACGGACGACTGAAGCGCCTGGTCTGGAGCGCTGGTACCAGGGCGTTCCTGGCGGAGGACACGACATGGTCAAGCGCAGCCAGGGACTTCGGGTTGCGGGTCGTCGTTCAGCCGGCCCTGAAGGGTCTTGATCTCTCGGGGGCGGAGGCTGCATCGAGAGTAGCAGACTGGGGGTCCGAACAGAAGACCCGGGTCGTGGTTGTAAATGTCGCTCCTGGAGGCGCTACCGGAGTCAGCCGACAGGACAACGGCATCGTTGCCTGCACTCTGGATGCTCTTGGCGCAACAGCTGAAGGCGCTTTTGTGCCCTGGCTCGAGGATCAGCTGACTTGGCTCGGGTCGGCGATCGGGAAGTAGGAGCGCGCCGGCCGGGATGCGGTAGTCTGGCATCTCTCCGAGAGCGCGGGAGTACTAGTCTGGGGACTGTGACGGTCTCCCGGTATTCCATCGCTTTTTGCCTCCATGCACCCTATAATGTCAACGCAGGAGGGGCCAGGGGATGTCGTTGGACACAGTGCGTCTGGTCAGTTTTCCATTGCTTGGTTAGTCCAGGAGGGATACTGCTGGTCTTGCAGGGCGATCTTTCCAAGGGTGCGCCATAGAACTACAAATCTGCGGTCGAGGTTTGGAAAGAGGAGGAAACATGAAGGAAGTCTACGAAGTCAGAATGCATGGCAGAGCAGGCCAGGGAGCCAAATCGGGGTCTCAGTTGCTTGCGGAAGCTGCATTCAGGGAAGGCAAATACATCCAGTCTTTCCCTGAGTACGGATCTGAACGCCGCGGTGCCCCTACGGTTTCCTACACCAAGATCGCAGAGAAGGTACTCAGGAGCCATGAGCCGATTGTGAAACCGGACGTAGTTCTGGTGCTTGATTTCGGTATCATGCGCTCCATCCCGGTTGCTGCGGGGTTGCCGGACAACGGTATCCTTATCGTCAACACCAAGGTATGTTCCGCCGAGATCAAGAAGCTGGCACAGTTCAATGGTGCCTTGTACGGAGTCGATGCAACAGGCATCTCACTGGAGCTGCTGGGCATGGACACGCCGAACGTGCCGCTGCTCGGTGCGCTTGTAAAGTTGACCGGCGTTGTCAGGATGGAGTCGCTTGAGGCCGTCCTCCGTGAGCACTTCCTGCCAAAGATAGGCGAAGAGAAGGTACAGAAAAATATCAGCATGCTCCGAAGGGGCTATGAGGAGGTTTTCAAATGAGTGAACGAAAGACATGGCAGGAGCTCGAACTGGGAGTGGAACTGCCTGCAGCCACGTCGCTTGGTTACAAGACTGGTGGCTGGCGTGTTCTCCGTCCCGTCTGGAACGCTTCCGAATGCATTCATTGCATGATTTGTGTGGGTTACTGTCCGGACATGGCAATTCCGGTCACCAGGAGCGAGGAAGGCGTGACGGGCAAGGCTGGACGCTCATTCAAAGGGGTCGTGCGACTGGAGACAGACCTCGACTACTGCAAGGGGTGCGGTATTTGTGCCCATGAGTGTCCGACCAGGTGTCTCAGCATGATTCGCGAAGAAGAGGCGGAACAGGCCTCTTGCAAGTTGTAGGGGAGGGAATGGACATGGGAGTCAGGAAAGCGATTACGGGTGCCGAAGCGGCAGCGGAGGCGATGCGGCAGATCAACCCCGACGTTGTCGTGGCCTATCCGATTACGCCCCAGACACCGATCGTGGAGCAGTTTGCCAAGTATGTTGCGGATGGAATCGTCGATACAGAGATGGTTCCTGTCGAGTCGGAGCACTCTGCCATGTCTGCGACGGTCGGGGCAGAGGCAGCCGGGGCCCGAGCGATGTCGGCAACGTCATCGCAGGGGCTCGCGCTCATGTGGGAGATCGTCGCAGCGACACCGGGTCTGCGGTTGCCCATCGTAATGTCGCTTGTCAACCGTACGATCTCGGCCCCCCTTAACATCCATTGCGACCATTCGGACGTTATGGGGGTTACGACTGTCGGCTGGATCCAGATCTTCAGCGAGAATGCCCAGGAAGTTTACGAAAATCTGCTGCTCGCCATCCGTGTCGCCGAAGACACGCGGGTGC
>JBAQYC010000109.1:0-6019 GCA_049299835.1 Candidatus Cryosericum sp.
GGATGATTGGCACTGGCAGGTCGCTAACCGCATCCAGACCGTCGAAACCTTATCCCAGGTCATTCATCTCACCGATGAACAGAAGTCTGGTGTCGTCAGCGCACTCTCCAGATTTCGCATGGCCATCACACCCTACTACGCTACACTCATCGACCAGAGCAGTGTTGACGATCCCATTTTTAAGCAAAGTGTTCCAACCGCACTTGAACTGCAGTCTGCGCCCAGCGATCTGGACGATCCCCTGTATGAGGAGGTCGATTCTCCCGTCCACGGGCTCACACATCGATACCCCGACCGCGTGCTCTTTCTCATTACCGATCAGTGTGGCATGTATTGTCGTCACTGCACGCGCAGGCGTCTTGCAGGTATGACCGACGGACGGCGCTCCAGGAGCGAAACTGACGCCGCGATCGCCTCTATCCGTGAGCATGAGGAAGTGCGGGACGTCCTCCTGTCCGGCGGTGACGCGCTGCTTGTTGATGACGAGTTCCTCGAGTACGTCATCAGTGAAGTCCGCAAGATCCAGCATGTCGAGGTAATTCGCATCGGCACGCGCACCCCAGTCGTTTTGCCCCAGCGCATCACTCCCGAGCTCTGCGCCATGCTGCGCAAGTACCATCCGCTGTGGCTCAACACACAGTTCGACCACCCCAGCGAAGTGACGCCCGAGTCGTCCAGAGCCATCGCGATGCTGGTGGACGCCGGTATCCCGGTTGGCAATCAGTCTGTCCTCCTCAAAGGGATCAACGATTGCCCCTACATTATGAAAGAACTCGTTCAGAAGCTCGTGGCCATTCGCGTCAGGCCCTACTACATTTATCAGTGCGACCTGACCAGTGGTATCAGCCACTTTCGTACGTCCGTCTACAAGGGCATCGAGATCATGGAGTTTCTCCGTGGCCACACGAGTGGCTTTGCGGTGCCGCAGTTCGTCGTCGACGCCCCGCACGGCGGCGGGAAGATCCCGGTCAGTCCCAACTACATCCTCTCCATGTCTCCAGACCGCATCGTCCTTCGGAATTACGAGGGTGTCATTGTATCATATCCCGAACCCGAAGATACGAGGAGCCACTGTCCGGAGCCATGTCCGATTTGTGACACGCAGAAGCGCAAGGTGCCGCCAGAAGGCATCGCCAAGATCTTCACGCAGGACGCCTACGACCTGACACCACCAGGCACGTTGCGCGAAAAGCGTCGTGAACATTATTCAAAGGAGTGATGACAATGGCCAGGAAAGATTACATCGATCTCAAGACTGCGATCCCCGGACCCAGAGGCATGGAATGGTACGCGCGTGACCGCGCCGCCATCTCGCCTTCGTACGTTCGCCCATATGTTCTGGTGACCGACCATGCCGAGGGAATGGAGGTCGTGGACGTCGATGGCAACACGTATCTGGACTTCACGGCCGGGGTTGCCGTCAACAGCACAGGTCATCGTCATCCTGAAGTTGTCAGGGCCATCAAGGATCAGGCAGACAAACTGATACACATGTCCGGCACCGACTTCTTCTACCCGATTCAGATAGAGCTCGCGGAGAAGATCAAGGAAATTGCCCCCGGCCCGACCGAGAAGATGGTCTGGTACGGGAATTCGGGGGCCGAGGCGGTTGAGGCCGGCCTGAAGCTTGCCCGCTGGCACACGAAGCGCCCGCTCGCGCTGGCATTCTTTGGTGGGTTCCATGGCCGGACCTACGGTGCCGTCACGCTGTCGGGTTCAAAGGCGAAGCACCGGGAAGGATTCTCGCCTATGCTCCAGGGGGTCGTCCATGTCCCGTACGCATATTGTTACCGGTGTCCCCTCGGTCTCGAACCGGAGACGTGCGAATTCCGCTGCATCGGGATGATCGAAGAAGTCATGGAGCGTATCGCACCGCCTTCGGATACCGCCGTGATGGTGGTCGAGCCGATCCAGGGTGAAGGTGGCTATATCGTGCCGCCGGCCGGCTACTTCCAGAAACTGCGCCAGCTCACCGAACAGCGAGGCATCCTGCTCATGGTCGATGAAGTGCAGAGCGGCATGGGCCGCACAGGCAAGATGTTTGCGATCGAGCATTGGGATACCGAGCCGGACATTATGGCCGTCGCAAAGGGCGTCGCCTCGGGCCTTCCTCTGGGCATCATGGTCGCCAAGAAGAACGTCATGGACTGGAAGCAGGGTGCGCACGGCTCGACCTTCGGAGGGAATCCGCTGAGCTGTGCGGCAGCGCTCAAGACGATCGAACTCATCCAGAATGGAATGATGAAGAACGCTGTCGTGCAAGGCGAGTACATCATGAAGCATCTGCGCCAGATGCAGAAGCAGCACCCGCTGATGGGCGACGTGCGTGGCAAGGGGCTCATGATCGGTATCGAGTTCGTGAAGGATGCCAAGAAGACCAAGGCAAAGGAAGAAAGCAACCAGATGGTTCTCGAAGCGTTCAAACGAGGACTGTTGCTGCTGCCCTGCGGTGAGAACTCGGTCCGCCTTTCTCCGTCGCTTATCGTCACAAAAGATCAATGCGATGTCATGCTCGACATCTGGGAAGAGTCTCTGGCAGCTGTCGAGAAACAGATGAATAGCTAGACGGTGTGCGATGACGTCTTCTGCTGAGTTCAAAGAGTTATATACAGCGAAGACACCGGCATCCCGAAAGCTGAGCGAGCGTGCCTGTCGGACTCTCCCGGCCGGCGTCGTCGCCAACGTCAAGTACTTTGCCCCCTACCCGCTGTTCATGCAGCGGGCGGGGGGTTCGCACTTGTGGGATGTCGATGGGAATGAGTACATCGACTACTGCCTTGCGTTCGGACCGCTCATCCTCGGCCATGGGCACCCGGCTGTCGTCCATGCCGTGACAGAGTCGTTTGTGACACTGGGTACGACGATCTTTGGCACGCCGAACGAGCTGGAGATCCGATACGCCGAGAAACTGATGTCGATGCTGCCCATCCGCGGAAAGGTGCGTCTGACGAACAGCGGGTCCGAGGCGACGTACCTGGCGTTGCAGCTGGGTCGTGCTGCAACCGGTAAGCCTGCCGTTGCGCGTTTCGAAGGACACTACCACGGATGGCACTACGAAGGTGTGCTCAGCAACGCCCCGCGGGCGGCAGACTATGG
The DNA here is from genome assembly GCA_049299835.1 of Candidatus Cryosericum sp. Lineage (GTDB taxonomy): Bacteria > Caldisericota > Caldisericia > Cryosericales > Cryosericaceae > Cryosericum. The sequence continues at coordinate 3,097 of JBAQYC010000109.1, forward strand.
AGATCCGGATCGGCCTGCATCCGTGGCCGGATCACGCGGAACTCCCACATCGATCCTCGAAGACACGCTGGTACTTCCCTTCAATGACCTCGACGCGTGCAGGACACTGCTCACGGCTAACCGTGACCGCGTCGGCACGGTCATCGTCGAGCCGTCGCCGCGCGCGTTCTATCAAACCGACCCGTTTTTTCTGGAAGGCCTGCGCGCCTTGACTCGGGAACTCGGCATGGTCCTCGTTTTCGACGAAGTCATGTCAGGGTTCCGCTCTGGTCCCAGGGGTGCGGCCGGCGTTTTTGGCGTCGAGCCTGACTTGATGGCGCTGGGCAAGATCATCGGGGGCGGATTCCCTGTGGGAGCGGTAGCGGGCAGAGAGGATCTCCTGGACCTGACTTCGCCCCTGTCGAGTGGTGGAAGCGTCTTTCACTCAGGGACGTTTAACGGGGCGGTCCAGGTCCTCGCTGCGGGTCTGGCCACGCTGGACATCCTCTCGGACGAGTCCCGGATGCGACCGTTCTATGAAGCGACCGAGGGATTCAAGGACGGCATCCGGCATCTGCTGACCGCACGTCATATTCCGGGGCACGTGGCTGGTCTCGGCGCAAATTTCGGTGTCATCATGAGCGAAACGCCGATTCGCAACTACCGGGACCTGGCTCACGAGAATGGAGCGATGAGGGAGGCCTTCGACTTCGCTTGCCTGACCGAGGGGATCTACGTTCACCCTCACAAGCCGTTCTACACATCACTGGCGCACTCGACCCAGGACTACGAGACGACACTGCAGAAGCTCGACAGGATCTTCGCAGCGATCAGCTGAGCCGGAATCCAGTCGACTCAACGGTCCGGTCGCCCCGAGGGGTGAAAAGGACCCGAACAGGAGGGGACAAATGAAGTCAGTCGTCATAACGTCCGCAGTCAGAACGCCCATCGGCAATATGGGGGGAGTATTCAGAGACATTCTTGCCGTCGAGTTGGCAGGGACCGCCCTCGAGGAGGCCGTCAAGAGGTCTGGCATCGAGAAATCGATCGTCGATGAGATCATCCTCGGCCAGGCAAAACAAAGCACCGATGCACCCAACATCGCCAGAGTAGCGGCTCTGGAAGCCGGCTTTCCAGAAGAAGTCCCGGCATATACGGTACACAGGCAGTGTTCTTCAGGCTTGCAGGCCATTCTGAATGCTGTGTGGCAGATCCAGGCGGGGTACGGCGACGTGATCGTTGCCGGGGGCGTCGAGAGCATGAGCACCGCCCCCTACTACCTTCGCAACGCGCGCTACGGCTACAAGTCCGGGAACGGTGAGTTGCTTGATCCGAATACCGAGAGCCAGCCAAGATCTCAGCCCGAAGAAATCTATGGGACCTTCACCATGGGGATGACAGCCGAGAACCTCGCAGAAAAGTACGGGATCACGAGGGAAGAGCAGGATGAGTTTGCATATACCAGTCATGCCAGGGCCGTTGCAGCAATCGACGCGGGCCGGTTTGAGGACGAGATCGTGCCCGTGAGCGTGCACGTCGGTAAAGGTGAAACGGCGCTCGTCGACACCGATGAGGGCCCCAGAAGAGACGCAAATCTCGAGAAGATGGCCAGGCTCAAGCCCGTGTTCAAAGCGGGAGGTACGGTGACTGCCGGCAACAGCTCCAGCAGAAACGATGGTGCTGCAGCTGTCGTCGTGATGTCGGAAGAGAAGGCTGCCGAGCTGGGCATCAGGCCCATGGTACGATTCGTTGCAGCGGGCATTGCCGGCGTCAATCCCACGATCATGGGCATCGGCCCCGTTCCCGCCACCCGAAAGGCGCTCGAGAGGTCTGGGCTGAACCTTGACGATGTGGGCCTTATTGAGCTCAACGAGGCATTTGCAGCCCAAAGTCTGGCAGTCGTGAAGGAGCTGGGCTTCAACCGGGAGATCCTCAACGTCAACGGAGGAGCTATTGCTCTTGGGCACCCGCTCGGCTGCTCCGGAACGCGCATCTCGGTCACACTGATCCATGAGATGCTGCGGAGGAACACCAGGTACGGGCTTGCGACGATCTGTGTCGCGGGTGGCCTCGGCGTGTCGACGATCTTCGAGAATCTGTGCGTCTGAGCTCAGGAGGTCCAGCCAATGTATGGTAACAAGTGCAAAAGCATCAAGGATGCAATTGCTCTGATTAAGCCGGGGTCGCGTGTCATGGTCGGGAGCTTCGGCCTGGCGGGCTACCCCGAGGCACTGGTCGAGGCTCTTGCGACAAGCGGGGTGGGCGACCTGACAATCATCAGCAACGATCTTGGTACGCCCGGCGTGGGTCTTGGAAAGCTGCTCACCAACAACCAGATCCGGTCCCTGATCGGCACCTACTACAACTGGAATCCAGAGGTAGCCGCTGCCAATAATGAAGGTCGCATCAGCGTGAAGCTGGTTCCCCAGGGGACGTTCGCAGAAGCGATCAGAGCTGCCGGAGTCGGGATCCCGGCGTTCTTCACGCCAACCGGCGCGGGGACGGACCTCGCGGCCGGGAAAGAGACCAGGGGATTTTCCGGGAGAATGTGCGTGCTCGAAGAATCCATTCATGCCGATGTGGCGCTCATCAAGGCATACAGGGCCGACGAGCTGGGCAATCTGGTCTACTACAAGACCGCTCGGAACTTTAACCCCGTCATGGCGATGGCTGCGGACACCGTCATTGCCGAAGTCGAAGAAATAGTCCCGGTGGGGTCACTGGACCCCGAGTGTATAGTGACGCCCCACATGTTTGTGGATGTGCTGGCGATGAGGAAGGGCTGAGATGCAGGCAATACCCGAACAGCAGGCAAAAGAACGGATAGCATCGGTAATTGCGCGCTACTTCGACAAGAAGGCCCTGGCTGGGACACTGTTCATCAACCTTGGTGTCGTCATTCCGACTATGGTTGCCGACTATGTCACAAGTCCCAGCGTCTACG
>JBAQYC010000110.1:0-3226 GCA_049299835.1 Candidatus Cryosericum sp.
CCTCTGGTCGTGATGGGTCGGTCATCATTCTCGAACGGAACCGTGTGCTGGGCAGGAAGCTGGCCATCACCGGGAAGGGCAGAGCGAACGTGACGAACGCGCGTTCGATGGATGAGTTCATTCAGGCCTTCGGCCCTTCAGGCCGCTTTCTGTACCCGGCTTTCGAGTCTTTCTTCTCGGATGACCTCACCACTCTTTTTGCTGAAGCCGGGCTGCAATTGAAGACGGAACGAGGCGGCAGGATGTTCCCGGTGACAAACAGGGCTCAGGATGTGGTTCAGGCTCTTGGGCTGCTGCTTGTGCGGGAGGGCGTCGATGTCCTCTATTCGGCTCGTGTCCAGAACATCAAACCTGGTTCCAGCGGCTGGACGATTGGTTTGGAATCTGGTGGAATCGTTCACTGTAGGGCCATGGTCCTGGCCTCAGGCGGGAAATCCTATCCTGGCACAGGGTCCACAGGAGATGGCTATAGCCTGCTCGAGGGGATAGGCCATCATCCTGGTCGTCTGTTGCCGGGTCTGGTGTCTCTGCACTGTCCCGAGAAGTGGGTGAGAGAACTTGCAGGGACCTCACTGGAGGGCGTCGCCGTCGAGGCGTGGGTCGGTTCCGGGTTGCTGGGTCGAAGTCATGGAGAAGTGATGATCACAGACCGCGGGATTGGCGGGCCTGCCGTCCTTTCGCTGAGCCTGGCCGTCACACCGGCCCTGGCCGAGAACAAGGATGTCCTGCTGCGCATGGACCTGCGACCCGAGAAGACACTGGACCACGTGCTTCACGACATCGAGGCTTGCGGGAACGCCGACGAGATCCTGGTGTATGTGTCGAGGTTCCTGCCGAGGCGCATGGTTCTTGAACTGATGCGCGTGTGGGGAATCGACGCGAAGGGTGGAACACCACTGTCCCGGAAGGCCCTGGCCGCTGTTGCCAGATCAATTAAGGGTGTTGAACTGAGATGCACGGGAGCGGATCCGCTAGCCTCTGCGATCATAACACAGGGAGGCGTGCCCCTTCGAGAGATCGACCCGCGGTCCATGGAGTCGCGACTTGTTTCAGGACTGTTCGTTGCCGGTGAGCTCCTGGACTTGCAGGCCGTCACCGGCGGCTACAATCTCCAGGCGGCTTTTTCGACCGGATTCCTGGCCGGAAAGTGTGCGGCGGAATACGTTGCCAAATCACCAAATGACGGTAAACTTTAAAGGTTAACGAGGTGACAACGACATGGCTGAAATCGGAACGACCAGAATAAAGCGCGGTTTGGCAGAGATGTTCAAGGGTGGCGTCATTATGGACGTCACGACGGTCGACCAGGCAAAAATCGCCGAAGAAGCCGGTGCAGTGTCAGTAATGGCGCTCGAACGGATTCCGGCCGATATTCGCAGGGAAGGCGGTGTCGCACGGGCAGCTGACCCGGGGCTGGTCGAGCAAATCATGAATGCGGTGTCGATTCCCGTCATGGCCAAGGTACGGATCGGGCACATCTCCGAAGCGCGAATCCTCGAGTATATGGGTGTCGACTTCATCGACGAGAGCGAAGTGCTCACTCCCGCTGATGTTGTATACCACATCGACAAGTGGCAATTCAAGATACCCTTCGTATGCGGTGCTCGCAATCTGGGCGAGGCACTGCGGCGCGTAAGCGAGGGAGCTGCGATGATCAGGACGAAGGGCGAGCCGGGCACCGGAGACGTCTCTGAAGCGGTTACCCACATGCGAGCTGTCATGAACGAGGTTCGCAAGGTGCAGTCGATGCTTGAGGACGAACTCGTGGTCGAAGCGAAGGACCTTGGGGTCAACGTCGAACTTCTGCGCGAAGTGCGCACGCTGGGGCGGCTTCCTGTGGTCAACTTTGCGGCAGGTGGTATTGCTACCCCGGCGGACGCCGCACTCATGATGACACTCGGAGCCGATGGCGTGTTCGTGGGTTCCGGCATTTTCAAGAGTTCGGATCCCCTTCCAAGAGCAAAGGCCATTGTGGCGGCAACGACGTACTGGGAGGACCCCAGGGTGCTCTTCGAGGTGAGCAGGGGATTGAAGGAAGGTATGTCGGGCATAGACGCACGCACGCTCGTCGAGCTGGATAGGATGCAGGTGAGGGATAACTGAACGTGGTCATTGGCGTCCTCGCTCTTCAGGGTGATTTCCGGGAACATGCAAAAATGGCACATTCTCTGGGTGTTGAGGTAGGACTCGTTCGTACGCCCGAAGATCTTCACTCGGTGAATGGGCTCATCATCCCGGGAGGTGAGAGCACAACCATGGGGAAGCTCATGGTCGAGTATGGAGTGGACCGGGCAATTGTAGACCGCTTCAATGCAGGCAGATTGGCAATCTATGGAACATGCGCAGGAATGATAGTCCTGGCCAGGGAGATTGAAGGAAGTCACGTACAACCTCACCTGGGACTTCTGGATGTGACAGTCCAGCGCAATGCGTTTGGACGTCAGAAAGAGTCGAGTGAGGAAGATCTGGCAATCGAAGGGCTGGATACACCATTTCATGCGCTGTTCATAAGAGCGCCGGTGATAATCCGGACAGGACCTTCGGTAAGGGTACTGGCAAGGGTAGCACAGGGGCCCGTCTATGTGCAGCAGGGAAGGCTCCTTGCTTCTTCGTTCCATCCGGAACTTGGAAGCGATACGAGAGTACATGAGCATTTTCTGCGACTGGCAGAACAGAGTTCAGATCAGGAGGTCTAGATGTCCGGGCATTCCAAGTGGCACAATATTCAAGCCAAGAAGGGCGTAGAAGACGCCAAGCGTGGTCGTGCTTTCACCAAGATCACCCGTGAGATTATTATCGCGGCGAAGGCGGGCGGTGGGAGCACCGACACAAACACGCGATTGAGGGCGGCTGTAGAAAAAGCCAAGTCAGCAGGCATGCCTAATGACAACGTCAAGAAGGCAATCATGCGCGGGACCGGAGAGATGGAGGGTGTCAGCTACGAAGAGACCACATACGAAGGTTATGGTCCCAACGGTACAGCATTCATCATTCAGGCTTCGACTGACAACAAGAATCGCACGACCTCGGAAATCAGAAGGATTCTCTCTCAACACGGTGGCGCCATGGGCGAGAACGGATCTGTCAGCTGGGGCTTTGAGCGAAAGGGTTCGCTGGAAATCGATCCGGCTGACAAGGCGTACGACGATCTGTTCATGGTTGCAGTCGACTGTGGCGCAGAAGACCTCAAGCAGGACGATGAGACGACGACCGTCATCACCGGACC
>JBAQYC010000111.1:0-2345 GCA_049299835.1 Candidatus Cryosericum sp.
AGACTGTGGCGAACACGTACCTTGCCCTGAATCACAACCTCACGATCATCACCGCAATCAACAAGATTGATCTGCCAAATGCCGACGTCGACGAGACGAAACGCGAGATCGAAGAGATTATCGGACTTGATGCCTCGGATGCCTCACTTGTCAGTGCAAAGACGGGGCTGGGAGTGGACGAGCTGCTTCGTGTCATCGAAGACAAGGTTCCCAGCCCTTCCGGCGTCGCCGTTGCGCCCCTGAAGTGTCTGGTGTTTGATTCGCACTTTGATACCTACAAAGGGGTAGTCGTCCACATCAGGGTTTTCGAAGGGACCATCCAGAAGGGAGATCGTGTCAGATTCATGGCCACCGGCAACGAATTCGATGTCGTCGAGGTGGGGTACTTTGAGTTGACGCCTGTCGTGACAGATGTGCTGACGGCTGGGGAAGTCGGTTATTTCGCCGCGGTGATCCGGGTCCCGGCTGAAGTTCACATTGGAGATACCGTTACAAGCACGGTTCGTCCAACCGCGGAACCCATCCCGGGGTACAGACCGGTGCTCCCAATGGTTTTTGCGGGGCTTTATCCCATCGATGCCAATGACTATGAGGGGCTCAAGTCTTCACTGCAACGGCTTCAGCTGAATGATGCTTCACTCACGTTCGAGCCCGAGTCGTCCGGGGCTCTGGGTTTTGGGTTCCGCTGCGGGTTCTCCGGACTGCTGCACCTGGAGGTCATCACAGAGCGCCTTCGGCGTGAGTATGGCCAGGACATTATTGTCACCGTTCCAAACGTGCGATATCGCGTTATCAAGCGCAATACAGGCGAGGAAGTGCTTGCTGACAGTCCCTCGAAGTTTCCACCACTGGGAGAGATCGAGCGTATCGAGGAACCTTTTGTCAGGGCAGAGATTGTCGTACCGCACGAGGCTATCGGCGATGTCATGGAACTCACCAACAAGCGCAGAGGCATCTATATCAATATGTCGTACCCCGAGAGCCGGCGGGCTGTCCTGGAATATGAACTCCCGCTGTCGGAGATCATCACGGATTTCTTTGACCGGCTCAAGTCGATTACGAAGGGGTACGGAACGCTTGACTATGAGCTTGCAGGATACCGCAAGGAACGACTTGCCAAGGTTGACGTGCTGGTCAACGGAACACCCGTCGACGCCCTCTCGTTCATAGCCCACGAAGATGAAGTTCAGCACGTCGCAAGGTCGATGTTGCAGCGGCTGCGGAAGTACGTTCCCCGGCAGATGTACGAAGTTGCACTGCAGGCCGCGATCGGTGGCAAGATCGTGGCGCGTGAGAACATCGTCCAGCTGCGCAAGGATGTCCTGGCGAAGTGCTACGGCGGAGATGTCACGCGAAAACGGAAGCTCCTGGAGAAACAGAAAGAAGGCAAGAAGAAGATGAAACAGATCGGAAAAGTGAGCATTCCGCAGGAAGCATTTCTGTCCATCCTCAAACGTGAGTCGGACGACTAGACCGGTCGGTGTCTATATCCACATTCCTTTTTGCCGCAGAAGGTGCAACTACTGTGACTTCCTGTCCACAGGAGGAGCAGCGGGTGTTCCCGGCGAGTATGTGGATGCTCTGCTTTCCGAGTGGGCGCTGTGGGCCGATACATTACGTCGGCAGGATGTTGGCATCCGGTCCATCTACGTTGGCGGCGGTACGCCTTCCTTACTGGAGCCCTTTCAACTTCGGCGGCTCATCGAGGGAGTAGAATCTGCGGTACCGACGATGCTGGATTGCGAGATCACGATGGAGAGCAATCCAGACAGCCTCGATACTGAAAGAATCCGGGCGTATATCAGTGCGGGGATCAATCGTCTGAGCGTCGGAGTTCAGAGTTTCAGCGAGAGCTCGCTGAAGAGACTGGGACGCCTGCACGATACAGCCGGGGCTGACCGTGCACTTGAGCAGGCACGGGAAGCGGGGATCCGTAACCTGTCTCTGGATCTTATGTATGGACTTCCCGGCTCTTTGCCGGGCGAAGAGATTGCCTCCTTGCGACACGCCATCGAACTATCTCCCGAACACATCTCCTGGTACAACCTGACCCTGGTTTCCGGTACCCCGCTGGCCATTTCCGTCGCTCAAGGGCATGAAGTCATGCCGGATGACGACACGGTTCTGGCCACGATGCACGAAGGGTGGGACCTGCTTGCGGCGAGCGGGTATGAGCATTATGAGATCTCTAATTTTGCGCGTCCCGGTTTTGTGTCGCAGCACAATCTCGGATATTGGCTGTTCACTGAGTACGTCGGCCTTGGACTGGGAGCTTCCGGGTTCATGTCAGGGAGAAGATGGACCAATGTCAGTGACATGACATCGTACCTCGTGGCCGGAACGAA
>JBAQYC010000112.1:0-3319 GCA_049299835.1 Candidatus Cryosericum sp.
ATGCGCAGACTCGTGTGGCGGTGACGAGAGGTGGTGCGCTCGCGCTTACCGAGCTTGCCGTCGGAGGCATCTTTGCCGTTATCATTCCCTATCCATTCGCTATGGGCCGACACCAGTCCAAGAATGCGGCGTACCTCGAAAACCTGGGTCTGGGCATCTGTATTGAGCAGGACGCACTGCAGTTTGATGCGTACTTTTCCATTGTGGAGAAGGCGCTTGATGACGAAACGGGCCCCGAGATCCCTGCTTCCAGCATTTTTGGGAGTGATGCCGCTGAAAACATAGTGCACATCATCGAGGAGGACTGCTCCAATGATTGACCCCCCACGACCCGGAACGCCGTTCTTTCTGGTCGGAATCTGCGGTGCAGGGATGAGTTCCCTGGCCATGTTGCTGCATAGCATCGGGATGGATGTACGTGGTTCAGACATCGCAAAGAACAGCTCGGAGGCTGAGAGGCTATCTTCGCTGGGTATTCCGGTAATGTCCGAAAATGAAGCAGCCGTCATGCTTCGCGCCAACGAAGTTGTCGTGCGTTCATCTGCCATTCGATCGGACAATGCTGTGCTTGTGGCTGCACAAATGATCGGATCGACCGTTTTCCACCGAACAGATATCTTGTCGACCATCGCATCACAGTATTACCTCGTAGCTGTCGCCGGTACTCATGGCAAGACCACTACGACCGGGATGATCGGATATGCTCTTTCGGTACAGGGCTTCGCACCGACTATCTGCGTGGGAGGGCATATCACGGGGTTCGACAGAGCGTTTCCAATGGATGGGACACAGCGAACTCAGATCCAGGGGCGTCCCATCATGGTCCTGGAGACCGACGAGTCTGACAGATCATTTCTGAAGTTCCATCCAGATGTTGCCGTCGTTACGAACATTGACGACGATCACCTGGGGGCATATGGGGGCAAGTTCTCCAACCTTGTCGGCGCATTCGCCCGGTTCTCGGGACAATGCGCCGGGCGAGGCGGCCTGATTGTCGGGTGTGGCGATGACAGTGAAGTGGCTGGGATCGTGCACGTTCTGCCACGGTACGTCCTGTATGGTCAGAAGGCTCAGAACGAGGTGCGGATTGACTACCACTGCAGCAGCAACACGGCAACCATCGCCAGAAAGGGCACGGAGCAGCCATTTGTCATGGAGCGGGGAGACGAAAAGAGTTATCTCAATGCCGTTGCCGCTTGCCTGGCGTGTGAGGCAGTTGGCGCTTCCTTCGCAGACACCCTCCATCTTTTGGAAGGTTTTCCTGGAATGGAGCGCCGGATGCAGGTCCTGGCAGAACATGGCGGAATGGTCGTTCTCACTGACCATGCCGATCATCCCACAGAGATCAAGGCGACACTGCAGGCTGTTTCTGCACGGTATCGCGGAAGGCCCCTTATTCTCGTGCTCCAGCCACACCGTTTCTCACGCGTGAGTATGTGTCTCGGGGGGTATGGGCCGGCACTGGCTGGAGTCTCGCGGGTCGTGCTGCTGGACATCTTCCCAGCCGGAGAGACTGCGGAACACCCGGAAGAGCTGAACCGCGCGCTTCGAGAAAGTGTGAAGACAGCCGTCGGCTCCTCGTTGGCACCCTCGATGCCCGTGGATCAGGTGCTGGGTGACCTGCGAGCATCTATTGCTCCGGGTGACGTCGTGCTGTTCATGGGTCCCGGTGATGTGAACAAGCTTGGTCTGCGGTTTTGTGGCTTGCTGACAAGCGGCAATACGGTACAATGTCAACCTGCCGAGCTTCTCGGGAGACACACAAAGCGGGAGAACGACTGATGGTGGATTCGGTCATAAACACATTCAGACGTCGCGTTGAACAGCGGGTCCTGACGAAGGAGCCGCTCTCATCCTACACGTCGTTTCGTATCGGCGGTCCGGCTGAGTACTTGTACACGCCATGTGGCGAGGAGGACCTGGTTTGTGCACTCCGTGCTGCCAGAGCTCTCAACGTTCCGACGACGGTGCTTGGCAACGGGACAAATGTCCTTGTTTCTGACCGTGGCATCGAAGGTTTGGTGGTGAGGCTTATGGAAACCTCTCTTCAACCATTCATGGACAAAGGGCTGGTCCTTGCTCGTGCTCCAATGCCCCTGTCGTCGCTGCTGGATTTTGCCATGCAACAGGACCTTTCGGGACTCGAGTATCTCGTCAGCATACCCGGCACGGTTGGAGGGGCTGTCTACATGAACGCAGGGTCGTTTTCTCAAGCGATAAGCACTCACCTGGCGTATGTGGAAGTGCTTGACCGTAACCTCGAGTATGTCGTGAAGAAACACGAAGATGTGGATTTTGACTACCGTTACAGTGAATTTCAGGAGAGCGGGGCGATCATTCTGAGTGCGGCATTCGACCTAGAGACTGGTGACGGGGCTACTATCCGGTCGACAGCTGCCCGTATCCGGTCCGAGAAGCATGCCAAGCAGTCGTGGGAACACCCGAACGCCGGGAGCATCTTCACGAATCCGCCAACGACCTATGCAGGAAAGCTGATAGAGGAAGCCGGATGCAAGGGGCTCCAGGTGGGACAGGCACAGGTGTCGGACAAACACGCGAACTTTATCGTTAATCTGGGAGGGGCGACGGCATTTGATGTTGTGGGTCTTATGGACATTGTCGTGCAGAGAGTATACGCACGCTTCAATGTACGCCTGTCGCCCGAGATCAGGCTGCTCGGTGACTTCTCCTAGGAGGCGGTGCGTGTATATCAGGACTGGAGCAGTCTGTTCATGAAGATGCTGCAGCGCATGGGCCTGGTTGCTCTGGTGGTCGTGCTGTTCTACTGGTTCACCGTGCCAGTCGACCGAGTAAGCCTTCGTGCAGACGTATGGGAGGCTCCTCTCGTGGATCAGGTCTGGCATGGTCGACCACAAGGTCTGCTCTTGTTTCTTAATACCGCTTCGGTCGCCAAGAAACTCGAAGGACTCCCCGTTTCCGATGTGACTATTGGCCGGGAGCGGCCCTGGAATGCCACCATCAACGTGGACGTTCTTGACCCCGATGTCGTGATCAGGCAAGGGAACAGGCTGGCTGCGGTGTTCCTGCAGACGGGAGCTGCCTACGTGGTGTCGGAGGTTTCGAAGTCGTGGACTGTGGTTACCGTAAGCGGTTTTCCATCTGCTGTCCCGGCGTTTCTGTCCGCCTCGGTCAAGTATGCGCCTCTGTGTTGCCAGCTGATGGAACAACGGGAACGGCTGGCCATCACGGGGATGTCACTTTCATCCTCGACTGGACTCTCTGTACGCATCAAGGACGGCAAGACGCTTGTCTTTGGTGACAGTGCGAACGCTGCTTCCAAGATCGAACGAGCGATCGC
>JBAQYC010000113.1:0-3510 GCA_049299835.1 Candidatus Cryosericum sp.
CCTTCTCCTCGATGGCAAAAAGCTGGACCACGCGTACGCCCTGCAGGCGCTCAGCGATGAATGCATTGATTCGGGCCAGCCGGGTCCGCGCCATGCGGTGGGTATCACGCATGGGGATGCGAAGCACCGCAGTGATCACAATGACAGCTGCCAGCACACCGACCAGGATCCACGTCAAAAACACGTTCAGCGTGAACATCGTGACAAGGACTCCCACCAGCAGCAGTGAATCCTTGGCCAGGTTGACCAGCGAGTTGACGTACATGTCGGCCAGGGCGGCTATGTCATTGGTGACACGTGTCGTGAGACGACCGGACGGGGCCTTGTCGAAGTAGCTGAACGGCAGACGCTCGATATGCCGGAAGAGCTGGACGCGGATGTCGTACACGATACGCTGTCCCACGATCTCCAGGAGGAGCCGGTTGCCATACGCGACGACCAGCATGATCGCGATAACCGCGAGGAAGATGAGGGACAGGCGTCTGATGCCTGCTCTGTCTGCCGAACGGAGCTTGTCGCGCTCTGCGGCCGAAAGACGCTGGAGATCCTCAACGTTCATCAGGAACGACCCTTCCGGAAATGCTGGTACCGGTGCTTCAAACAGCACGGGCGCCTTCTGACTCGTGTACGAACCCAGCACTTCGGCTCCGAGCTTTGCGGCCTTGTCCGGCGTGATGACGTAGAACGAGACCTGGGTCCCGACGATAGAGCGGCCGAGGACACGGCCCGCATGAGCAAGTTCGGTCTTGTCGTAGTAGGAGCTGCCATCCAGCGCGAACCGAGCTGTCGCCGGCACAAGGCCGTCTATCAGCTTTGCGTCTTCAGCAGATGCCAGCTGGACGAATCTCGACGAGGTCGGATCGACATACTGGTCGATGGCATTCCGGACGATCAGTGGTTTGAGGATATCGCCTGCGTTCAGGACGCAGACCAGCACCAGCGCCAGGAGCAGCAGCCAGACCTGTGGCCTCGCGAAGCGCAGCAGGCGGCGCATCAGCGTCACGTCGAATGATCGCTCTTTGACTTCTTCCTGCGTGACCGGCTCGCTCATTCCCTCTCCACTTTGCGCTCCACCAGCTGTTTCCGGAAGATATGCCAGTACATGCCCTTCGCGCGCAGGAGATCGCTGTGCGTCCCCTCTTCCTCGACATGTCCACTGTCGAGCACCAGCACTTTGTCCATGTGACGCAGTGCGGAGATGCGGTTGCTGATGACGACGGTCGTCGGCTTTGTCTCAAAACTCGCGATGTTGTCGAGGATGTGTTTCTCGGTGTCGGCGTCGACGGCTGACAGTGCGTCGTCCAGAACAAGGATGCGAGGCTTCTTGAGAATGGCGCGCGCAATGGTGACACGCTGCTTTTCGCCACCGGACAGCGTGACGCCGCGTTCCCCGACCACCGTACTGAACTCGTCCTGAAACTCCATGATGTTCTTATAGACGCCGGACAGTCTCGTTGCTTCCTGGACCTCTTCGACACCGACCGGAAGCTCACTGACGTTGATGTTCTCCTCCAGCGAATCCGAGAACAGGAACACGTCCTGTGTCACGACGCCGATGGCCCGCCGCAGGTCATCGATACGATAATCGCGGACGTCATGCCCGTCGACGAGGATCCGTCCCGACGTCGTGTCATATGCTCGCGTCAGCAGTGAGACGACCGTTGTCTTGCCTGAACCGATGGGGCCGATGATACCGATGCTTTGCCCGGGAGCCACATGGAAGCTGACATCGTCGAGAATGCGCTTTCCCTCGCGCTCAAACGTCACGTGGTCGAACTCGATCTCCCCGCGCATGTCGTCGAGCGTGAGGGCGTCGGGCCGCTCAAGGATGGTCGGCTCCATGTCGAGGATCTCGTTGATCCGGGCAAGGGACGCCTGGCCCCTCTGGAACAGATTGATGGCCCAGCCCAGCGCCAGCATCGGCCAGGCGAGCATGCCGATGTATGTGTTGAACGCAACAAGCCCTCCAATGGTGAACTGTCCTCTCGTAACGAGCAGACCGCCTGCCCAGAGGAGGATCAGCGTGGCAATGGAACCAAGGAAGTCGATCAGGGGAAAAGTGAGTCCCCACACCGTTACAAGTCTGACATTGCGCCGCTCGATGTCGACGGCCCGTTCCCGCAGTCCGCGAGCGGCAGCCTCCTCGCGCGTGAAAACCTTGATGACGCGGATGCCGGTCATGGCTTCCTGCACATAGTCGCTGAGAGCGGAGAACGCGTCCTGTACGTGCTTGAACAGCCGGAAGACGATGGGGCCCGAGCGTGTCACGACGAGTGCAATGAGCACGAGAGGCACCAGCGTCATCAGCGTCAGTGAGCGGTTGAAGCGGAACATGGCGAAGAGTGTAAACGTCGTCATGATGATAAAGTCCGAGATCATGAGCAGGCCGTCGCCCAGTGCCTCGCGCACCGCCTCGAGATCATTTGTCACGAGCGCCATCAGATCTCCAGTCTTGTGCCTGTCGTGGAACTCGGCCGAGAGTGACATGAATTTGGCAAACAGGTTGCGCCGCATCTGCTCTTCGACTCGCCTGGCTGAACCCCACAGGAGATACCGCCAGAGATACCGCCCGACAGTCATCGCTGCGACCAGCAGGCCGATCTGAAGCATGGCGACGCCCAGTTCACGGGGCCCAGCCTCGAACACTGCCAGCTCATCGATGACGCGTGCCGTTATGTCCGGGATGATCGTCTGTATGACGTCGACCGCGCCGAGAATGAGGATACCCCCGACATACTGTGGCCAGTAGCGCGACAGCGCAGGGCCGAGGTGTCTGAGCACGTTCGTTCTTTTGGTTTCCGTACGAGTCATAGTATCACACAGTATTGTCCAATCAGCCCTTTGTCAACCACTGAGCCCTCGTGGAGCCTGAACGGGGAAGACAACATTGACCCCCTTGTGCGGGAGCGTTCATGAGGTACGCTGTCTCAATGAAGCCATGAAAACACAAGCCGATCTGAGCCTTGCCGATATGTACGCACGACTGGCGTCCGTCTGGGGGCCACAGCACTGGTGGCCGGGCGACACGCCGTTCGAGGTCGCCGTCGGCGCGGTACTGACGCAGAACACGGCATGGTCGAATGTCGAAAAAGCGATCGCCTTCCTGAAGGCACTGCACGCACTGACACCCTCCGGTTTCCTTGCCCTCTCGGATCCGGACCTTGAGCAGGCCGTCCGTCCGACCGGCTACTACAGGGTCAAGGCACAGTACCTCCGGACACTCGCCCAGTGGGTCAGCCGACGTGCACCGGGAGGTCTGCCCATTCTGGCGTCTGAAGGCATCGATGCGTTGCGCACCGAAATACTTGCCCTGCGCGGCGTGGGTCGGGAGACAGCGGACAGCATCCTGCTCTACGCGATCGGCAAACCAGTCTTCGTCGTCGACGCCTACACGCGGCGCATCGCAGCCAGGCTGGGCCTTGTGTCTGAAAACGCGACCTATGATATGACACAACAGTACTTCGTCTCGCGACTACCCGAAGACGCGCACTTGTTCAACGAGTTCCATGC
>JBAQYC010000114.1:0-10310 GCA_049299835.1 Candidatus Cryosericum sp.
TTTCACGGGAGTGTCGTATGATTCTGATCCAGACAGTTCTGCTGCGCGTGAGATCGACGCGCCCCTGGCCATTCTCGACACGGCGGGAAGAAGCCCTGAAGACGTCCTCCCGAGTACTCTGGTCCCATGCGAGGGGAGCTTGTGAGGGGTGCGTCCTCCCGTCAGTGTGTCGTCAAATGTCACACTGATCGTTCTCCCATCATGGCTGACGCCAACCGTCGTGGCTTTCGCTGTAGGGTTTCGCAAGTCCGACACTTCTGCGGTTGCCGCCGTCGCGACACGACGGTTGCGAGGACTCTCGTGAAGCATCACGTCGGTCTGTTTCGTCATTGCAGTTCATCCTGGTGCCGGGAACGGCGTGGTCAAGCCGTACAGCGAATCCGACTTTGACGTTCTGTTCGTTTGCCGTACACTAGTCTGGTCACAGGAAAGGAGACAAACATGCACAAGCTTGTAGAGCAGTTGACAAGCGCCTATGCGGTTTCGGGAGACGAACGCCGTCTCCATGACATCCTGCGCAGTGCAATGGGCGGCATCGCCGATGAGATTCACGACACTCCCCTGGGCAACCTTATCGCTATACGCAAGGGCCGGTCCAGCGACCACACCATTCTCTTTGCCGCACACCTCGACGAGGTAGGCGCATGGGTCACAAAGGTCAATGACAAAGGGTTTCTCGGCATCCACTGTCGCTCGATCGACGAGCGCGTCTGGCCAGGACTGCAGGTCGTTGTCCACGGCACTCAGCCTCTGCCGGGCATCATCGGACTCAAGCCGGTTCACGTGATGTCGCACGACGAAATGGACAAGCCGGTTGCTCCCGATGAACTCTGGATCGACATCGGCCTTCCACGGGAACAGGTCGTCACCATGGTGCCCATTGGTTCCACTGTCACGTTCACGGCCGGCATCAGCAAGCTCCTGAACGAGCGCTTCGCGGGGAAGACTCAGGACGACCGTCTCTGCGGCGTGGCCCTGGTGACAGCCCTCGAACTGCTCAAGGACAGCACGTTGCCTTATGACGTCGTGATGGCGTTCACCGTCCAGGAGGAAATCACTGGTAACGGAGCCTGGACAAGCGGTTACTTTGCACATCCAGACGTCGCTATCGCCGTCGACGTCACGCATGGCGACACCGACGGTGTTCCCGAGCACAAGACCATCCCGCTGGGCGGCGGCCCCGGCATTGCTGTGGGACCCGTCGTCAACGATCACGTCCTCGAACTCCTTCGCAGAAGTGCGAAGGGTGTCGAGATCCCTACCAGTGAGGAACCTTGCATGTCATATTCTGGAACTGACGCAGACGAGCTGCAGCTGGTCGGCTCCGGTATCGCCGCCGGTGTTCTGAGCATTCCGCTGCGCTACATGCACTCGCCAGTCGAGACCGCAGACCAGGTCGATGTCGACAGGACCGCGAGGCTCATCGCCGAGG
Source organism: Candidatus Cryosericum sp. (assembly GCA_049299835.1). Taxonomy (GTDB): domain Bacteria; phylum Caldisericota; class Caldisericia; order Cryosericales; family Cryosericaceae; genus Cryosericum. The sequence continues at coordinate 1,433 of JBAQYC010000114.1, forward strand.
TCGCAAAAGGCTTCGACGAAGCGTTCATAGCAGAGTTATATGGAACAGACAAGCATTGAGCTGCTGAAGAAGCTCACCGAGGCGCGCGGCATCTCGGGGCACGAAGACGAGGTCGCTGTGATCCTCAGAAGCGAGCTTGAGGGTCATGTCGACCGGTTCGAACGCGACTCCATCAAGAACCTGTTCGCGGTCAAGGGCATGGACAAGCCAGGACCCAATGTCATGCTGAACGCGCACATGGATGAGGTCGGCCTCTATGTGACCCGCATCACCAAGGAAGGGTACCTGCACATTGGCAAAGCCGGCAGCATCGATGACCGGCTGCTGCTGGGCAAGAAGGTACTGGTCGGCAAGGACCGCCTGCCAGGCGTAACTGCCATCAAGGCAGTGCATCTCTCCACCCGTGAAGAAACCACAACCACCGTCATCAAGGTGGAGGACATCGTGGTCGACGTCGGCGCCAAGTCCGACAAGGAGCTGGCAGGCAAAGCGGCCGTTGGCGACCAGATCACGTTTGATACGACGTTCGCGACGTTCGGCGACGGCTACCTGGTCGGAAAAGCGTTCGATGACCGCGTCGGCTGTGCTATCGTTGCTGAGCTGCTCAAGATAGACTGGCCGTTCTCGGTCATCGGGATGTTCTCGGCACAGGAAGAAGTGGGGACAAAGGGGGCCATGGTCGGCGCGTGGCGTTATCCGCCTGACATAAGCATCACAGTGGAGGGCACGATCGCGGCCGACATCGGCGAAGTCAAGGACTACCAGGAGGTCTCGACCCTGGGTGCCGGGCCAGTTCTCACCATCAAGGACGGCGGCATGATCACGGATCACCGGCTCCGCAACCAGCTGATCGAGGTTGCAGCGGCGAATCGACTCCCCTGGCAGTTCAAGCGCATGCCGGCAGGTGGAACGGACGCTCGCAGCATCCAGCTCACGAAGGCGGGTGTCCGGACGCTGGCAGTCGCAGTCCCCACGCGCTACATCCACTCTCCTGTATCACTTATCAGGACCTGCGACTATGAGAACACACTGTCGCTTCTTTCGAAGTTCCTGTCACAACTTGCCACCACGGAGGCGTAAATGAATGAACTCATCCGCACACTGACACAGGCCTGGGGACCCACAAGCTATGAAGAGGGCATTCGACGCGTCATCGCGAGCGAACTTGATCCACTCCATATGGACTGCAGTGTAGACACGCTTGGCAACCTGATCTACCACATTCCTGCCCCGGGAAAGCCAAAGCTGCTGCTGTCGGCCCACATGGACCAGATCGGCATCATCGTCACGCACGTCGACAAGAACGGGTTCCTTCGTTTTGGTGCGGTCGGCGGACTCGACCCGTACAAGGTCCTGGGGCACCGTTTTGTCTTTGCGAACGGAACCGTCGGTGTTGCAGCCGTTGAAAGCAAGGAACGCAAAACGCTCGAGAACCTGACCCTCGACAAGCTGTTCCTGGACATCGGCGCGTCATCGAAGGAGGATGCACTCCTGAACGTCGCCGTCGGCGATTTTGCAGTCTACGCAGGCGACTGCGTGCAGGTGGGAAATCGCGTCACCTCTGCGGCACTCGACGACCGCATCGGCTGCTATGTCCTCATCGAGGCCCTGAAGGCGACAGCAGACAAGGAGCTGAACTACGAGACATATGCCATGTTCAGCGTGCAGGAAGAGATCGGCATCAAGGGCGCCAAGGTCGGCGCGTGGGGTGTCCAGCCAGACCTCGCCATCGCTCTGGACGTCACCGCATGGGGTGATACCCCTGAAAGCTATGTCCTGGACATCGGCCTGGGCAAGGGACCCGCCATCAAGGTCAAAGATGCGGGGATGGTCGCGACGCCCGCTGTTCGTGATCTGCTCATCGAGACGGCGAAGAAGCATGACATCCCGTTCCAGCTCGAAGTCCTCCAGGGTGGCACGACCGACGCTGCTGCTATCCAGACCAATGCAAACGGCGTCCCCTCCGGTGTCATCAGCATCCCCGACCGCTACGTCCACAGTGCCAGCGAGATGGTCGACCTCGGTGACGTCGCCGCTTGCATCCACCTTCTGGCAGCTTTCCTCCTGAAGTAGCGGCGGAGTGCCTTCGTGGCACGTTCTCGAACATCCATCATCGAAGCAGCGGCAATCCTCGTGATTGCCGCCGGCGTCCTGGCAGCACTGCTTTTCGTCCCATCTCTTTCGACCTGGAGAGAACCACGCGTCCGATGCTCTCTGCAGCTGGACCACCCCGCGCCGTTGCCGTCCCGGGCACCGCTTACACTGACGTTTGTGACACGCGGTACCCAGGGCCCATACGCCTACGAGGTCTCCGTCGACAGCGATGTCATCGGTCAGGGCACGACTTCCGCCGATCAGTTCACCGTTCCTGTCACATTCGGGGCTTCCGGTGTGTCCATGATCTCGGTCAAACTCACCGTGAACAACAGACCCTTCAGCTTCCTGTTCTCACTGGCAGTATCCTGACGGACATCCCACACAAGCCAGAACCGGCAGCCACCCTGACTACCGGTTCGAATAGATCTTGTCGCCTCAGATTCAGAAACGACGTCTACTTCTCTTCGCGTGCATATGGGGTACCCAGTTCCTTTGGTGTCCCGACGTGACGCACACGGACAATGAGTGTTGCCACAATTATGACAGCGAACGTCGTCACGTACGGCAGCATCGACAGAAGAGCGCTGTTGATATAGGTGCCCCCCGCCTGAAGTTGAAGCTGCATGGCTTCGATGCTCCCGAACAGAAACGCCCCGACGAGAGCGTTGAAGGGGTTCCACATCGCAAAGACCACGAGTGCTACGGCAATCCACCCCTTGCCCGAGGTGATGCCATTGAGCCAGTATGGATGGATGCAGCAGGTGATGTACGCTCCTCCCGCACCTGCAAGCGCCCCTCCCAGGATGGTCCAGAAGTAGCGTGTACCTGCTACGTTGACGCCCATGGCATCTGCAGCCTTGGCATTTTCGCCGACGGCCCTCAGGTTGACGCCGACCTTTGTCTTGAACAACAGGAACCAGAACAAGGCAACCAGGATATACCCGGCATAAACGATCAGATCCTGGCCGAAGAGAATCGGGCCGACAACAGGGATCTTTGACAGTCCAGGAATAGCTAGGGGCTTGATGGGAGTCGTGAGACGCTGAGACACCCAGCTGTCACCATAGAAACTACTGAGACCTGTCCCGAAGATGGCGAGCGCGAGGCCTGTGACCGTCTGGTTGCCGCGAAGAGTCACGCAGATGAAGGCGTGGATCGCCGCTGCTGCCGCTGCTGCCGCCATGCCGATCAGCAGACCGACATAAGGATTGCCGGTCTTCATAGCTCCAAGGAACCCAAAGAACGCGCCAATCAGCATCAGTCCCTCGAGCCCGAGGTTAAGCACGCCGCTGCGCTCCGTCAGAACTTCACCCAGCGTGGGAAGCAGGAGAATCGTCCCAGACTGGATGGCCCCCGCGAGAACCTTGATCAGGATGCTGCCAAAGGTGGGGTTCATGCGGTCCCCCGGTCCCTTCCGTCTAGAGTGAGGGGCGTAATTAGCCTTCTTGTCAGGGTCACACGGTAGTGTGTGACGATCTCTCCTGCCAGCAGACAGAAGAGGATCGAGCTCTCGATCACGCCGACGATGCCAAAGGGTACCCGCATGACGATCTGGATCTGGTAGCCGCCTGCTTCGAGAGCTGCCAGGAGCACGGAGACCCCGACGGCGACCAGCGGATCGAGCCCCGCCAGCCATGCCGCGATGATAGCGGTGTATCCGTAGTCCGAGTTGATCTCGAGTTGCAGAATGCGCAGTACGGCCGACGTATGGGCAATGCCGGCAAGGCCGGCAAGGCCTCCCGAGATGACCGCAGCAATGATGACCGTCTTGAACACACTGATGCCGGCATACCTGGCTGCGCGTTCGTTCTCGCCCAGGACCCTGGCTTCATACCCGAAACGCGTCTTCCGGATGATGACCCAGACGATCACAGCGGCAGCCAGTCCAAAGAAGAGTCCTATGTGGAGCCGCGAGGGAGCTGCGAGGATACGTGGAAGCTGGGCGTTGAGGGCAAAGTTCCTGGAAAGTGGAAACCCGCGGGTGCCCCATGTGCCATACATGAAGAACCACAGAATATACGAGGCGATATAGTTGAGCAGGAGTGTTGCGATGACTTCGTTGACATTCCAGTACACCTTGAGAAGTGCGGGGATGATAGCCCACAGCGCCCCTCCAAGGGTACCGAGCAGCATCATCAGCGTCAGCAGCAGCGGTCGGGACATCGTCGCCGGGCCGAACAACGCAAGGTAGGACCCACAGATGGCCCCGATGATGTACTGACCCTTTGCTCCGATGTTGAAGAACTTCATGCGGTAGACCAGGCAAAGCCCGGTGGAGATGAGAATGAGGGGGACTGCGATGACCAGGGTCTCCGAGAAGGTGTAGGCTGACCCGAACGCTCCCTTGACAATGGCTCCGTAGGCTCTCAGCGGGTTGATATGGGCAAACAGCATGACAATAGAACCCACGAGGAGGCCGAGCAGGACCGAGCAGATGGGTACCAGGATGCGAAGCCGCACCGGCGTCTTGTCGCGTTTCTCGAATCGCAGCATTTCAGACCCCTTTTCCGATCAAGCTTTGGCGCCCACAGCGCCCGCCATCATCAGACCAATCTGTGCTATGTCCACGTGGTGCGCGTCGACGATACCGACGATGCGCCCCTCGTACATCACTGCGACCCGGTCTGCAACCATGAGAATCTCATCCAGATCCTCGCTGATGAGCAGCACGGCCACTCCGTTGTCGCGCTGTTCCAGCAGCATCTTGCGCACAAACTCGGTAGCGCCCACGTCGAGGCCGCGGGTCGGATGTTCTGCGATCAGGAGCCTCGGATTCTCCTCGATCTCGCGGGCAAGCAGCAATTTCTGCATGTTTCCACCGGAAAGGACCTTGACCGGCGCATTTCGGAGAGGCACGGCGATGTCGAATTTCTCGATGAGTCCGTCAGCATATGCGCAGGCGGCGCCATAGTCGATAAACGCCCCTCTGCACATCGGCTGTTGCTTGTATTTCCGCAGCATGGCATTCTCGACTGTGGAAAGATTTGGCACGAGGCCCACGCCCAGTCGATCAGCCGGTATGTAGTTCACCCCGGCTGATGCCAGCGTGCACGGAGTCGCGTTGGTCACATCGATTCCCTCGACCGTGACGTGTCCGCTGATAAGATGGCGCAATCCCGTGATACATTCCGCCAGCTCGACCTGCCCATTGCCGGCGACACCGGCGACACCCATGATCTCGCCGCTGTGCACTGTGATGCTCAGTTTGTTGAGCGCCATGATGCCACGGTCGTTCCAGGCCTGAGCGTCTTCGACCTCGAGGACCTCGCGGCCCTGTTTGATGTCTTTGCGCTCCAGGCGGAACAGGACATCACGGCCGATCATCATCTTCGCCAGTTCACGCTCGTTGATGGATGCCGTATCGACCGTACGCACGAGTTGTCCTTTTCTCAGCACAGTGACGCGGTCGGAAACGGACATGACCTCGTTGAGCTTGTGGCTGATGAAGATGATAGATTTTCCCTCCGACTTCATCTCGCGCAGGATGCCGAACAGCTCCTCGGACTCCTGTGGCGTCAGGACGGCGGTCGGCTCATCCAGGATCAGGATGCGAGCCCCTTTGAACAGTGCCTTGATGATCTCGACACGCTGCTGTTCGCCTACAGACAACTGCCAGATCCTGGCATAGGGGTCGACGCGGAAGTTGTACTTCGTTGCTATGGCCTCAATGCGACCGGCCACGGCCTTCTTGTCTATGTAGAAACCCTGGGACTCCAGCCCCAGGATGACATTCTCGATGACAGAGAGGGAATCGACCAGCATGAAATGCTGATGGCTCATCCCGATACCGTGTTTCATGGAATCAAGCGGCGAGCGCAGGTCCACATGTTTGCCTTCGATAGTGATCTCGCCCTCGTCGGGATAGTAGATGCCGTCGAGAACGTTCATGAGGGTTGATTTGCCAGCCCCGTTCTCACCCAGAAGCGTATGGATCTCACCCTTCCGCAACGCGAAGTCTACATGGTCATTGGCCACGATGCCTGGAAAGCGCTTGGTGATATTGCTCATGACGAGCATCAGTTCTTCCTGGCCATCCATCTTTTCCTCCAGAGAAGAAGAAAAGCTCCCCGGCACTACGCCGGGGAGCCGCTACCCTTCTTTATGAACCGCTTTTGGGAATGTCGCCGATGACACCCTGCACAAACCACTGCAGGTTCAACTGGTCAGCGTCGGACATGGTGGTGCCGGCAGGAACCACGGTCTCGCCCTTCTGATTGACCATGGGGCCGTCGAATGGCGTGTACTTGCCGTCGAGGATGAGCTGCTTACGAGTGTTCACATAGTCGATGACGTCCTGCGGAACAGCCGAGCTGATGGGAGCGAGGTCGACGATGCCGTCAGCCATGCCTCCCCAGTAGTCGCCGCTCGTCCACGTTCCGTCCTCGACAGCCTTGGCAACCTGGAGATAGTAGGGACCCCAGTGCCAGATGCGGGACGTAAGAACGGACTTGGCTTCTTCTGTCGTCTTCATACCGGCAGCCATGTCCATGTCATAGCCGATGCCGTACTTGCCAGCCTTGAACGCCTCATCGAGAGGTGCAGGGGAGTCGACACCGGACACAATGATGTCACAACCCTGGTTCAGCAGGGACTTGGCGGAATCTCCTTCCTTGGCCGGATCGAACCACGAGTTGGTGTAGACAACGGTGACGGTGGCGGTGGGATTGACTTCGCGGAGACCGACGGTGAACGAGTCGACTTCGCGGATGCACTCCGGGATGGAGAACGGCAGAACAAACCCGATCTTGTTGGTTTTGGTCATCTTGCCTGCAACGAGGCCCGAAAGATAGTCGGGCTGCTCCATGCGGCCAAAGTACGTGCCAAGGTTGTCAGAACGCGTGTACCCGGACGCGTGCTCGAATTTGACGGTCGGGTTATCTTTGGCAGCGTTCGCCATGCCTTCCATGAAGCCGAAGCTGGTGCCGAAGATAAGCTTATAGCCCGCTGCTGCATAGTCGCGGAACACCTTCTCCGCCGCAGCGCCTTCCGAGACGCTCTCCGAATAGGTGGTCTCGACGTTCGAATCATTCTGCTGCAGGTATAGACGGCCGTCTTCGTGCGCCTGTGAGTATCCACCATCGTTGTGAGGTCCAACATAGACAAAGGCGACTTTCAGCTTCTCTGCAGGAGGAGTCGGCGTTGCCGTCTTCTTGCAGCCGGTCGAACCTGTGACAAACGCGATGGCGAGCAGTACAATCAGTGTGACTTTCAGGAACTTCATACTCTCTAGCCTCCCATGGCAAGACTGATGTTCTGAAGCACTCTTTCCTGCATGTTCCGTGATCCGGGCAATCTCCCTTTTCCTGTGGCACGACCCTCGCGCCTGGCACTGTCCCGTTCCCTGGTTCACCCGCCATTGTACCAACAACGCTGTGCAAGTAAAGCCGGCCTCACGGCCTGCAGTACGAAGCTGCAACGGTCGCAGCAGTCCTTGCATGACAAAATGTCGTTGACTCATGCTCATAGGGCACTATGCTTTTATGGGGTGCCCGGAAGGGCTGAGAGAGTCGTACGGCTCAACTCGTTGAACCTGATCTGGGTCATGCCAGCGTAGGGAGACAGAGCAGTATCACGACACCCCGCAATCTATCTGTAGATTCGGGAGGCATCGATGGAACGTATCGCGAACAAAGCGATTACTGTCAAGGAAATCGCTGAGATGGGTCTGGCGGTCGCCCTGGGAGCCGCGCTTTCGTATGCTTCGAAACTCCTGCCGCACATGCCCATGGGGGGAACGGTCGCACTTGGAGCAATTCCCGTCTTCTACATAGCTCTCAAACGGGGGCTGCGCGACGGACTGCTCACAGGGCTTGCACTTGGCTTGATCACTATGGCCACCGACTGGTGGTTCGTGCATCCAGTGCAGATCATCCTCGACTACCCTCTGCCGGGCCTCCTCCTCGGCCTGGCGGGTCTGCCCATATTCAGAAGGGGTCACAACTGGTGGATGGGGATTGTGGCAGGGGGTCTTGCACGGTACGCGTGTCACGTCGTATCCGGCCTGGTATTCTTCGCAGCCTATGCCAAGGACTGGAACATGACACCACTGCCGTACTCGCTTGCCTACAACGGTCTCTACATGGTCCCCAGCATCATCATCGCGCTCGCGGTGATGGCGCCGCTGCGCAGAGTAGAGGCACTCTGGGAAGCCGACTGATGCACGACCGAAAAGCAGTGCTGGTCAATCTCAGTCTTGTTGGACTCTTCCTCATCTGGTCGAATGCCTTCACATTCGTACGCATCGCGACTCGCTCGCTGACGCCTGCCAACCTGGCAATCCTCCGGTTCGCCCTGGTGTGGCCCTTCCTGTTTCTCTTTCCAGGCCTGTACCGGCTGCGCAAATTGGAACGACGCGACTGGCCCCGCCTGCTGGTCGTCAGTTTCCTCATGGTCGCGGGTTACCATCTTGCCCTCAATGCCGCCGAGACACGGGTGACCGCCAGCGTAGCGGCACTGACGGCCGGCTTCGCTCCCATTCTCACAGGCGTCCTGTCGGCTCTTATTCTTCGCGAACGGCTGGCGCGCAGGCGGATCGCCGGTCTTGTTGTTTCACTGGCTGGCCTTGTCGTACTTGTCCTGGGGATCAATAGCCGTATCGAGCTGACGAGCCTGCTTGGAGTTTTCCTTGCCTTCCTTGCACCTCTCTGCTGGTCCCTCTCGACTGTCCTCAGCAAACCGCTCGTGGCACGCTATCGAGGTCTCGATGTTACCATCTGGGGTTTGTTTCTCGGGACACTGTTCCTGCTGCCATGGCTTCGCCCTGCTTCCCTGGTGTCGCAGG
>JBAQYC010000115.1:0-8363 GCA_049299835.1 Candidatus Cryosericum sp.
ATGACACAAGCGAGGCTGAGTCGTGTGCAGGAGAGTGGGACTGTCAAGTGCCTTGCCTGCGCTCATGGGTGTGTGGTGACCGAAGGCAGAGCCGGCATATGTGGCGTGCGCCGTACAGTCAAGGGGAAGATGCAATCCCTGGTGTATGGCCTCCCGGCATCAGTCGCCCTTGATCCTATCGAGAAGAAGCCACTGTACCACTTCCTTCCCGGATCGACGGCACTCTCGCTGGGCACATTCGGCTGCAATTTCACATGTGCCTTCTGCCAGAACTACGAACTCTCGCAGGCGCGAGACATTGATGACGAGCTATCCCGACTGTCCGTCCTGGATCCGGAAGCCGTCGTGCAATTGGCGCTGCGGCAGGGAGCGTCATCGATCGCTTGTACGTACAATGAGCCTGCGGTGTGGGCGGAGTATGCCCTGGACATTGCGGTGCAGGCAAGAGAGGCTGGCTTGCGTACGGTGTTCGTGTCCAATGGCTTCTACTCCCGTGAGCTTCTGGATGAAGCGTTGCCCCTGATCGATGCCTACAATATCGACCTGAAGTCGTTTTCCGACGATTTCTATCGACGCGTGTGCGGTGGACGTCTTCAGCCTGTCCTCGATGCTATACGAGCAATCCATGATACAGGTGCCTGGGAAGAGATCACATCGTTGATCATCCCCGGGCTCAACGACTCTGAGCACGAACTGAGGGCCATGGCGCACTTCGTTGCATCGATCGACCCCGCGATGCCGTGGCATGTCTCGCGGTTCTTCCCGATGTATCACATGCAGGACACGCCGATCACACCGACTGTTTCCATCGAGACGGCCGTGCGGATCGGACGTGAGGAAGGGCTGCTCCATGTCTATTCGGGGAACATTCCGGACCATGACGAAGCCAGTGACACGATATGTCCACAGTGTGGAGCGACCGTCATCGAACGGCATGGCTACACGGTGACAGCCAGGACAGGGCTGACCTGTCCGGTGTGCGGGACGCGCGTCAAGGGGGTGGAACGATGATACGAAATGCTGTCGTTGCCGGGCAGTTCTACCCGGCGAATGCTCGTGAACTGCGCAGCGACGTCGAGGGATACATCAAAGGCGCCCCTTTGCCGGCAGACACACCAGGCACCGCGTGCAGGGGGTTGATCGTTCCTCATGCCGGGTATGTGTACTCGGGTCCAGTGGCGGGAGCCGGCTATGCCTGTCTGGCAGGCCTCGACAAACCTGTGCATCGCACTGTGGTCATCTTCGCCCCAAGTCACCACGTGTGGTTCAAGGGTGCGGCACTCCCGGAAGCAGACGTGTTCCGAACGCCGCTGGGAGACATTAACGTGTCGGATGCAGCGAAGCTCCTGAAGAAGGGTTCCTCGGTGTTCACATCCAGCCAGGCACATGCCCTGGAACACGCGGTCGAAGTGCAGTTACCATTCCTGCAGGTGTCTCTGAAGGACTTCAGCATCATTCCGCTGGTGCTGGGAGACGTGGACCCGGCGGTTCTGGCCGGGGAGCTCCTGGCGCTTAATCTTCCACACATGCTCGTCGTCGCCTCCAGCGATCTCAGCCACTACGACCCATACGACATGGCAGTCGAACATGATCATGCCACGATCGGGCACATCTTGAAGGGAGAGGGTGACAAGGTGGGCGGCGAGGACGCCTGCGGGTTCATGCCGATCAGGACGATACTCGCCGTGGCACGAACATGCGGCTGGAAATCGCGGCTTGTCGACTATCGGAATTCCGGCGACACTGCAGGAGACAAAACCGCTGTCGTCGGATATGTGTCAATTGACTTCTGGGAGGGTTGAAATGGGCATGGATGAACATGAACGCTCACAGTTGCTCACATTGGCGCGCGAATCGATTCGCATGAGGCTGCTGGACGCGCACGAACTGACCCCGACGCACGAGGAGTTCCCTGACGACAAGTTCTGGCAGAATCAGGGAGTATTTGTCACGCTGACCAAACATGGTGAACTCAGGGGCTGCATCGGAACGATTATGCCCGTATCCCCTCTGGTCCAGGCGGTTGCGTCAAACGCGCTGTCGGCGGCTTTCGGTGATCCACGCTTTGAGCCGGTCGAGGAAGCGGAGTTCGCGGATCTGTGCATTGAGGTCTCCCTGCTGTCCCTTCCGATTGAGCTCGCATTCTCCTCGCTGGCGGACCTTCAGTCGAAGCTGGCCGCAACACATCCCGGCGTCATTCTTCGGCGAGGCGTCTATCAGGCCACGTTCCTTCCACAGGTATGGGGGCAGCTGCCCGACGTTCCCGGCTTCCTCGGGGCTCTGTGTCACAAAGCCGGGCTCCGCACTGAGAGCCTTTCTCAGCCCGGTCTGAGCATCTTCACCTATACGGTCGAGGCGTTTGCCGAGGACTGCGAGTAGTTCGGCCACCGACGCACGAGTTCTTTGTTCTCCCGTTGCCATTGCACGGAGAACAGGGGGGTGTCTTGTCGGATGGTCCAGCGGCTCGATCGCTTTCCAGGCAGCAAGGCGGTACTCTTTCTCCAGTTCGAAGCACTCCAGCGCAGCCTGCTTCCGATGCTTCAGTGCCGCATCGGCCATCGTCTCCTCGAAACGTTGCTCGAGTGGGCCTCGCAACCTATCGATGACTTCATGCTTCTCGACATAGCTGTTTTGCAGGTTCCGCGAAATATGCTCGTTTTCGAGGCAGTAGCTGAGTGCCTGCTCCTGCTGATCCTCACCGAACATCCCAGTGCCCAGAGCATCCACTACGATTGGTTTGAACAGACCGATGCACTGCGCCGACGACCCCGTGACTCATGTGATGGGCCCTGACTTGTCGAGGTCTGCCACCATGCTACCAACTGTCTGATCGCCCGCGAGACCACCAAAATGCATGCACACGGAACTGACGCTTCCTTTCGAGAGAGCGTAGTCCGGGTTATCATGCTGACGCAATACTGCTTTCATCGTCGTTGTGGTGACCGGCATACCTGAACCGAAGCATTGCAGATGTTGTTGTAGAAGAACCGCTTGGTGAAGCCACAGGTGCCGCCCCGGCCATGCTGTTCCAGCAGGACAATGATCTCGTCTACTGCTGAGCAAGCGCTGTTGCAGTGTTCCAGAGCTAGCCTCAGCAAGTCCATACCGGTCAGTCCCGCAGCACCGTATTCCCCACGAGTGAAGACTGCCTCGTTACCAATGGCGACACCATGTTCGTTCACGCCCATCTCGGCGCCCCACATTCAGAACGGCCTGCAGAGCAGGACAACATTCGTTTCGCGAACCTGATCGACCTCGGTGTAGTTCACTTTGAGTTTCGACTCGCTGTGGATTCTGTGTGACACAACTGTCAGGAGTTGTGCCTCGTTCGGCTCACGGTCGCTGTTCTTGGCCAGAAGGCTGTGAAAGCTTGTAGAAGGTGGTGGGAGAGCCACAATCGTATCTCACATCTCATGTCTCCTTCAATGCCGGGACTATGAGGCGCCGTTCGTCCACGATGCCCGGCGAACACTCTAGAGAGTCTGGTTGCGCATCCATCGGTCAAGATGCTGCAACATGCTTTCCTGGTTTTCCATAGGGAGAAACAGCGACGGCGTCGGCAGAACAGTCCGGATTCGATCCGCATAGGCAGAGCTGAAGCTCCGGTTGTCCAGCATGAAGACACTTCGCAGTGTGTGTGGATCCATCTGGTGCAGCGTGTATTGCAGCAGGGTGAGCGCATACGGAAGGTCAAACTGTCGAAATGGATCGCTCCGCTTTTCTTTGAGTGTCTGCTTCAGGCGCGTTACTGTCGGAAGGAACGAGTTGGGGAATTGCAGCTTGGTGACAAACAAAAATTTCGCCGACACGATGTCGCCGAAACTCAGGTAGTCGAATGGGATGAGCAAAATGGCTCTGTTCTGGCCGGAAAACTGTTCCAGCAGTTGGGTACGAGTGTGTCCGTTTTTTGGGAGCAACAGGCTGTATTCGGACAATCCGGGCTCGCGCGCAAGAAACGACTGCATGCGGTGCAGTGTCTCGAGGGAGTTTGAGGCGACCATAGCTTTTCCCGGAAAGCGTCTCATCGTTTCTGCAATGAGACGGGCGCCTTCCTTTTCAAATCCAGACTCATTCGGCTTCGGCAGGTGCAGCGTCACAAACGTGGGAATACGAGGACCGTCCGGCTCATGGTCGATGACGACGGTGGCAGACACAGGGTCCATGAGGCCAAATGTCTCGGGCAGGAATTGCTGGTTACCCGCTGGGCACACACTCGTTCCAGCGAGGAAGAATTGGGCGTGAGCATTGCACGCCCGGACACGTGAGGCAAGCACCGTCCTTGTGCTCGCCAGCATGATCTCCTGACCCTGACGTTCCATCCATACGGCATATGCAGGGTTGTCGGCATTGTCCAGAACAGAAGCGAGATCTCGGCACTGTGTCAGGTATACCATTCTCGTTGTCTCCGGCAGCGCATCCCCTGCGTTTGTGAAGGCTTTTACCAGGAGATCCGCAGTGGACCTCAGGGCCGCAAACTCGCTGGCGGACAAGAGTATCTCACCGATTGCGATGCGTCCACGGACCCCGGCATTGTCCTGGTGAGTCACTTTCATATAGAGCTGCTCGAGAAGAGTTCCCGCGTGTGCAGCAGCATCAGCTGCCGTGGCGAGACCGGAGGCTTTGCCTTGCTCGCCCGTAATACCAGCGATGATGTGGAGTGTTGTCGACGCAATCTGTACCTCGGGCACGTCGAGCACGTCACTCATCAGTTTCTCGGTCTCAGGCGACGAAACCAGGACCGGTGTCGACTCACCCAGTTCGTGAAATACGTGTGGTGCCTCGGCGAGATCTGTGACATGAAGGCGTGCAGCGCGTGCACGGGCCAATGACTCGCGGACGGGACACGCATCGTGGAACGGACAGTTCGGCTCGAGCTGGCAGTGCGCTGCGGATATGTGGTTCACCAGACGAGATTTTTTAAGGAACAAGGGCATGCTGGGAATGAAGACTGACCGTGTCTCCCATTCATAGACGACGAGAGCTGAGAGCTCAAAGCCGAATTCACGACGCATCGTAGGGCTACGAGTCGCTGCATCAAGCAGCATCAGGCAGACGAGGTTGTTGGGGCTTTCCTGCGAAATCCAGAGAGGCCGCGAATCTTCTTGACGTGCATCTTCCAGAAGTGGTTCAATGGATGCCGGTGCTCGCAGTAACACCGCGCACGGACGTATCGATGCCTGGATGTCTCCGAGATATCTCGCCCTCAGCGACTGAGGTTCGCACTGCAGGAGAACATCGCGGCCGGAATCGAGCAACGACATTTCCGGAGAGCGCGCTTCTTCGGCAACGACGCCAAGTCTCAGGGCCTTGAGGTGTGGAAGGCGGCTCCGATCGAGATCCGTCAGCACAGTCTCCAGGCCTGCCATGTTTGCTGGCTGAACCAGGACCCTGGTCTCACCACTGTCCAGCAGTCCCAGGTCCGCTACGACCGGATAAAGAAACTGGATTCGCTGTACGATGGAATCTGGGAGTGCAGACTGCGAGATCTTGTCTTTCAGTTTTCGGTAGAGCCGAAAAAGGGAAAGACTGTCTCCCAGTGCCCGATGAGCTTCTTCCTTCTTGATATCGAGAGAGTCGACCAATGCTACGAGGCTATGACTCTGCAGGTCCGGGAAGAAGATCCGCGCGAGTTCGAGCGTGTCAAAGACAGCGTTCACAAGCTGGCCGTGCAGGGCTCTTCTCAAGAAGCCTTCGTCGAATCTGGAGTTGTGTGCCAGCAATGGACTGTTGCCCGCAAAGTGCAGGAACTGGTCCACAACTTGATCGACCGATTCTGCCGGTTCGAGATCGAGAGAAGTTATCCCTGTAAGGGCAGAGATGAATTCAGGCAGACGTGCCCCTGCCTTCAGGCGGCAGAATTGTTCAAATCGTCCGACCTCCTTCCCCCCACGTACCTTGACGGCGCCAATTTCGATGATCTGATCGGAAGCCTGGTCGAGGCCTGTTGTTTCGAGATCGAAGAAGACGAGTTCCTGTTCGTTTTTCAAGTGATTCCTTTCTACTTGAAGTAGGCAATTGTCACCCCATCGCCACCCTCTTCGGGGCTCGAAAAACTGAAGTGATCAATACTTGGCAAGGTCTTGAGGAATTCATGGATCTGCTTTCGCAGGATGCCCGAACCCTTGCCGTGGCAGATGTAGACAAATGAAAGGCCTGACAGGTAGGCGACGTCGATGTACTTGTCGAGTTTTTCGAGTGCTTCGTCGACCCGGCTCCCATGCAGGTCGATCTTCATGGGGACGAACGGCAGCGTCGGTTCGTGTGCTCCGCTGTACTGCATGGCACGGTTCTGATACGAGTTGAGTTCAGGTTCGGACAGCTTGCGTACCTGAGCTTCAGGTACTGTTGTGCGCATGGAACCCGACTGAAGGACAAGTTTGCGCTTGTCCTTCATGACATCGATGACAATGGCCTGCTTGTTGACCGACGTAATAATGACCAGATCCCCTGGCAGAATTTCTTCGACGGGTGTAAACGGAGGTCTCTCTTCATATGGTTCCGCTTTGTGGATCAGCTCATCGCGTGTAGCTTCGACCTCCCGCTTGGCGTCGCGGGCGGCCTGCGGCTGACTTTTGAGGCTTTCCTGATACTGTTTCATCAGGTCGTCCATGCGTCTGCTGACATCGTCGACGATGCGTTGAGCTTCGGCATGGGCCGTCTTGAGCTCCTGCTTTTCGTTTGCGTCGAGCAACGCGAGTTTTTCTTCGTAGTCATCGCGAAGCTTCTCGAGTTCCTGCTGGTTCACATTCATGGTTTCCTTGGTCTGGCTGATCTCCTGGGAATCAGTCACGATGCGGCTCATCAACTCGGTGGTTGCCTTGTGCTCGTTGCTCAGTTCGGCGTGCGCGAGCGCGAGCACGGCTTCAGGCAGCCCCAGCCTCTCACAGATAGTGAATGCATGGCTTTCGCCCGGAGAGCCGAGGATGAGTTCGTAGGTGGGTTGAAGCGTCTCGACATTGAATCCGACGGAGGCGTTTCGAACCTGGTCATAGCGGTAGGCAAGCAGCTTCAAACTGCTGTAGTGTGTTGTGATGACCGTCGTCACTCGTTTCTGATACAGGAAGTCAACGATGCCGGTTGCGATGGCTGAGCCCTCTTCGGGGTCAGTGCCGACGCCAAGTTCATCGAGCAGAACGAGTGAGTAGCGCGTCGCCTGTGCCAGGATGCGGACGATGTTGGATGTATGCGCCGAGAACGTCGACAGACTCTGTTCGATACTCTGCTCATCGCCGATGTCCACAAAGACCTCGTCATAGAGGCCAACCGTGCATCCATCCGCGGCTGGGATGAACAGCCCCGCCTTACTCATGAGGACCGTAAGGCCAAGAGTCTTCAGTGCAACAGTCTTGCCTCCCGTGTTTGGGCCGGTGATGACCACCATGAAGTAGTCCTTGCCGATGGAGAAGGAGATCGGAACACAGTCCGCGACAAATGGATTGCGGACATTGCGCAAGTTGGTCTCCAGGTTGGGGCTTACTGACGGTTTGACACCATTCCAGGACCTGGCCAGGCGTCCCTTGGCCAGAGTGAAGTCGAGGTGACCCGCTACGTTCAGCGACTTTTCCACATCTGGGGCGGCCTTTGCGATGAGGTCTGTCAGGTAGAGGAGAATACGTGAAATCTCCTTCTTTTCATCGGATTGCAGGATCTGCAGTCGATTGTTGAGGTCGATTACTCGCGTGGGTTCGACAAACAAGGTCATGCCGCTGTCGGACTGGTCGTGAACAACGGATTGGATGGTATCCTTGAACTCTCGCTTCACCGGGATGACGTACCGGTCGTTCCGCATCGTAATGATGCGGTCTTGAACGGCACGGCCATAGGTCTCGCTGCCAAGGATGTCCTGCAGCACCTTGTTGATTGTCTTCTGCAACTCGATCTTCTCGCGACGGATGGCTGCGATGTTGATCGACGCGTCGTCGAGGATGTCGCCATCCTGATTGACACAGCGCTCAATCTCCTGTGCCAGAGAAGAAAACGGCTTGACGTCCTGAGAAACGCTGAACAGTGCGGGATAGAGGTCCTTGATCGTCAGGAAGGCTTTTCGCACGCGCGACAACTCATTCAGGACGACGCAGACTCTCCACACTTCCTGCCCGGCAAGCTGCAGACGAACCTTGGCCTTGTCCAGTTCTACCCTCACGTCGAGGAGATTGCTCAGCGTCAGATCACCGAACCTCTCGAGGTACGAAGACGCTTCATCGGTCTCGGTCTGGGCCGCCCTGATGGCATCAATACTGTCGAGTGGAATGAGCCCACGCGCCTCTTCAGCACCCAGAACCGACTCGGCATGCGATGCCAGGGTCTCCTGGATACGGTCGAAGCCGACCTTGCCATATGTGTATTCGCGAATCGCCTGTTGA
>JBAQYC010000116.1:0-1720 GCA_049299835.1 Candidatus Cryosericum sp.
TTCTGGAGGTAGCACTGTATGCATACATCTATTCAAGTAGAGAACCTTACTCGCGTCTTCAATCGGAGGGGCGCAGCTCCTTTCCATGCACTGCGGGGCGTCAGCTTTGACGTCTCGTATGGAGAGATCTTTGGCCTCCTTGGTCCGAACGGTGCGGGTAAGACCACAACCATCAAAATCATGTCGACTCTCCTGCTCCCGACGTCCGGTCGTGTCACCGTGGCGGGGTTTGACGTGGAGCGGGACTATGCCGGCGTACGCCCTTTCATAAGCCTGATCTCGGGAGGCGAGACCTCTGGATATGGCATACTCAGGGTCGAGGAGCAGCTCTGGATGTTCAGTCAGTTTTATGGCATGGAGACTCCAGTCGCTCGCAGCAGAATTGAGCACTACCTGCGCATGGTCGGTATGTGGGATGACAGGCGTCAGCAGATGAACCGCCTGTCCACCGGCATGCGCCAGAAGGTCAACCTGGTGCGTGGTCTCGTCACTGACCCGAAGGTACTGTTTCTCGACGAACCGACGCTTGGTGTCGATGTCGAGGCAAGCGTCATCATTCGTGGTATCGTGCGAGACTGGGTGATCGAGGAGCCCGAACGCTCCGTTATCCTCACGACACACTACATGGCGGAAGCAGATGAACTCTGTTCGCGCGTGGCTATCATCAACCACGGACTCATCCTTGCCGACGCGGCTCCAGCGCAGCTGAAGCAGGACCTGGACAGCAGAGCGCACTACGAGATCACAGTCGATCGACTCGACAGGGAACAGCTTGAACATATTACCGCATTGATGGGAGATGGGAATGACTTTGTCATGAGTGCCGACAAGGTGACGAACAGCCCCATGCTTGTCGCGCACCTGATGCATGAGGGCGACATCGCCCGTCTCATCGCAGCGTTGGCTGGTCAGGGGATAACCCTTGAGTACATGCGTAAACTCGAGCCCACTCTGGAAGACGCGTTTCTCAAGATGGTGGGCAGGAGGTTCGAAGATGAAGAAGAAACTTCTCCTGTTTCTTAGGACGCTTAACGCACGCGCCTACGTGCGCATCTTTGGACAGATGCGAGAGGCGACCTGGGTCATAGCGAGTGTCCTGGGTGGCTTCTTCACGATGACGACCTACATCTACCTCTACCGGACACTCGGCACGGGTCCTGAATTCAGTGGACTCGTAGTACTGGGTGGGTTCATGACTCCCTTCTTTCTGAACGTGCTGTGGGGTGTCGCTACACAGTTGTACTGGGAGAAGGAAATGGGGAACCTGGAACTGATGCTCGTGAGCCCCGCCCCGTTGTCCGCCTTCCTCGTCGGTCTGTCTGTCGGCGGAGCCATGCATACGATGCTCCGTTCGCTGGCCGTGCTGTTCTTTGGCATCGTCGTGTTCAGGGTGCAATTTACAGTTCTGCACCTGCCCATGGCATTACTCGTTTTCCTTGTGACCCTGTTTTCGATGTACGGGCTTGGCATCGTATTTTCGTCGCTGTTCCTCTACCATGGGCGCGATGCCTGGCGTACAGCTGATCTCGTCATGGAACCGACGAACGTTCTGTCAGGGTCGTACTTTCCCGCCAGGTTCCTTGGCGTGGGCCTGCTGGGTATTGCGGCCCTTATCCCGACAACGCTTGGGCTTGACGCATTGAGACAGCTTCTGGTCCCGTCGTTTGCACCAAAAGTGCTTGACTGGCGCTGGGAGTCGCTCATTCTCATTGCGCTGGGC
>JBAQYC010000117.1:0-7055 GCA_049299835.1 Candidatus Cryosericum sp.
ATGTTACATGCCGGAAAAGTCCCAGTCGATATTGGCCAGTCGGTCTTCAAATGTCGCAAGATCCGCATGTGACCTCATCGCCTGCTGGAGCTGCCGTGCCCCGTTTGTTGTCCCGTAGAGGATAACGCCGACTATGATGCCGTTGTCGAGGATGACCTTGCGATAGGTCTGTTGACCTTGTGCCTGGATCACCTGCAGGTGCTGCTCCAGAGTCGGATTGACATTGCCCATGCTCAGAATGTCGACTCCAGAAGTCTTCAGCGAACTTGACATGATACTTCCCTCATACGTAGCCGTACCAGGTGAGACCATGTTCTGAGCTGCGACCCTGGCTTGTTCCAGACAGGGTGGGACGATGCCGTAGACACGTCCGCGGTGTTCGACGACATCCCCTGCGGCATAGACGTCTGCTACAGAAGTCTTCATGGAATCATCTACCTGAACGCCTCGTCCTGTAGTGATTCCCGCTTCCTGCGCGACAGTGACATTGGGGCGGACTCCTGTGGAGAACAGGATGAAGTCGCCTTGTGCGATCCGACCGTCTTTAAGCAGGACGCCGGTTGCGCCGTGTTCTTCCGAGACGATCTGCTTAGACTCGCCGTTGAGCAGAACTGTGACACCCAGGTTTCGCAGATGTTCTACCAGCATTTCCGCCGAGCGTTCGTCCAGCTGGTTGGGCAGCAGCCGACCAGCGAACTCTATGACAGTGACTTTTGTGCCTCGCTCTGCCAAAGCCCTGGCCGTTTCCAGACCGAGCAGGCCTCCGCCCACGATGACCGCCGTGGCACCCGAAATCGTGCGAGCCAGCAAGGCATCGGCATCGTCGAGCGTCCTCAGGGTGAAAACACCGATCTGGTCGGCGCCAGGCAAGGGCGGTACGAAGGGCGACGCTCCGTTTGCCAGCAACAACTTGTCATAGGAGAGTGCGGTCCCGTCGTCGAGCGTTGCTTCGTGCTCTACGGCGCTCACGTGCATGACGCGGCGTCCACTGATGAGCGTAATCCTGTTCTCACCATACCAGCTCGCTCCGTGCACAATGAGCTGTTCCCTGGTCTTGCGACCGGCCAGGTATTCGATCAGGTCAGGACGAGGATAATAGGCAACGGACTCGGCGTCGACGACCGTGATCTCCGACGACGGATCAAGCTTCCGCAGGTGCTGTGCTGCGGCCGTACCGGCAGCCCAGCCTCCGGCAATGACGTACTTCATCATGACGATTGGCTGTCAGGCTTTTTCAA
The DNA here is from genome assembly GCA_049299835.1 of Candidatus Cryosericum sp. Classification (GTDB taxonomy): domain Bacteria; phylum Caldisericota; class Caldisericia; order Cryosericales; family Cryosericaceae; genus Cryosericum. The sequence goes on from JBAQYC010000117.1 coordinate 1,239, forward strand.
AGAGGTCCTTGGCAGCACCGCAGTCCGGGCACACCCACGTCTCGGGGAGATCCTCGAATTTTACACCAGGGTTGACTCCCTGCGTGCTGTCGCCGATAGCAGGGTCATACACGTATCCGCAAACAGTGCAAATCCACTTCTCCATGGTAGTTCCTCCTTGTGTCGAGCGGTTTGGAAGAAGGAGTCTCTTCCATGCGACCAGTGTATGATGAAAGGCTCTTTCCTGCAAGTCGACAGCCAGTACACAGTGCAATGGTTTTTTGACAGCCACAGCGGACGCAGTATCCTTTGTTGATTGCGTCAGAGAGAGGTCAGGAGGTGGCATGAAGTATCAAGCGTTGGTTGATGGCAGGGCAGGGGATCACGAGCTCCTGCTTGGCAACGAGGCTGCTGTTCGTGGTGCCCTGGAAGCCGGTATCGGCGTAGCGGCCAGCTATCCCGGGACCCCATCGTCAGAGATCGGCGACGTGTTCAGCGTTATTGCAAAAGCCTCAGGAGTGTACTTCGAGTATTCCGCGAATGAAAAGGTAGCCCTGGAGGTTGCGGCAGCCGCGGCCGCAAGTGGTGTTCGGTCCTTCACCTTCATGAAGCATGTTGGACTGAACGTCGCTTCGGATTCCTTTATGACGACAGCATATATAGGGACCAGGGCGGGATTTGTCGTGCTTTCCGCGGACGATCCATCGACACACTCGTCGCAGAATGAACAGGATAACAGGTACTATGCGCGTCTTGCGAATGTGCCCATGCTGGAGCCGTCGAATCCGCAGGAAACCAAGAATTTTATGGTAGAGGCTTACGGCATTTCGGAGCAACTGGAGCTCCCGGTTCTTTTCCGAACGACGACGCGCGTTGCGCACATGCGTGGCGATGTTGTTTTCGGCGATCGAAGGCCGGTCGTGCGGCGAAGTGTTTTTGAGAAGGATCCATCAAGGTTTGTGCCGGTGCCCGCCAACTCTTCGAAAATGCACGTGAAGTTGCTTAGCAAACTCGCCGAGGCCCGACTTCTCAGCGAAGCGTCTTTGCTTAACCACGTCGTCGACGTGGGTACTGGGGGGACAGTGGGGATCGTTACCGCAGGCAGCGGGTTCAACTATGTCGTTGACGCTCTGGAGGAACTGGAAATCTCCGCTCGAGTGTTCAAGATTGGCTTCTCCTATCCTCTGCCGCTCGGCAGGATCCGTGAGTTTGCTGCCGGTGTCGACGAACTGCTTGTCGTCGAAGAGCTCGAACCTCTCATGGAAAATGACATCAAGGCTGATTTCCTGTCGCATGGCACCAGGACTCCCATATTTGGCAAGGAGGAGCTTCTTGTGCCGCGCGTGCACGAGCTCAATGTTGATGTTGTAGCAAGAGCATTGGCCAGTCACTTCGGCGTACCACTTCATGTGCCCGCTTCAGGCGCGGCACAACCCTGGTCATCACCACTTCCGTCACGGCCGCCGGTCCTGTGTCCCGGGTGCCCTCATCGCGGATCGTATCTCGCTGTGCGTCGGGCTATACGTGAACTGGGAATCCCGGAACCGATCTTTGCCTCCGACATCGGCTGCTACACGCTCGGTGTGGCAGCTCCATTCAGCGCAGCGGACTATCTTCTATCCATGGGATCCAGTGTGGGTACTGCAAGTGGATTTGATGTGGCAACTGATCGAAAGGTCTTCTCGTTTATCGGTGACAGTACGTTCTTCCATGCCGGACTATCGGCTCTGGCAAGCGCCATTCACAACAAGCATCGGTTTGTCCTGACGGTCCTGGACAACCGGACGACTGCGATGACGGGACACCAGCCTAATCCATCCATGTTGACGGATGCTGTAGGTGATCCGGCACCGGCTATCAGCATCGAAGCAGTGGTAAAGGCCATGGGCGTTCCATTTGTGAAGGTCATCAACCCATACAGGGTTGCCGAGGCTACCGAGGCCTACAAGGAAGCCGCCCAGGTGAACGGCGTCGCCGTCATTGTATCGAAACAAGTCTGCAGTCTTCTCCTGGACCGTGCAAAGCATGCCAAGGGGATCTGGCAGACATTTCAGGTCGACTGCAGCGTTTGTACGGGGTGCTTGATATGTGTGCATGAGGTCGCTTGTCCTGCAATCTTCGTGTCTGAAGGAAAGGCAGAGATCAACCAGGAATTGTGTGACGGGTGTGGTGTGTGTTCACAGGTCTGCCCAACAAATGCGATCGGGGTGAAGAAATGAGCCCACTGAATGTGTTCTTTGCCGGGGTCGGAGGTCAAGGCATTATCACTGGAGCCAGCATCATCGCACGAGCTGCCATTGTCGGTGGGGTGGGGGCCGTCATGAGTGAGGTCCACGGTATGGCACAGCGTGGTGGCTCGGTAGTGTGTGAGCTTCGATTGGGAGATGTACGCAGCCCGATGATCCCGCAGGGCGAGGCAAATCTCATCCTGGGGTTTGAGCCGGTCGAGACGGTGCGGTCCCTCACGAGAGCGAATCACCATACCGTTGTCATAACTGAAATCCGTCCGATCATTCCAGTGAGCGTCTCGCTGGGCGGCATAGCCTACCCTGCATTGGAGGATGTCCTGGCATATCTTCGCTCGCAGGTCGTGACGGTCTATGCTGTCCCTGCGGCTGCCATGGCTGAGGAAATCGGGTTGCCCCAGGCTGCGAACGTCGTTTTGCTGGGAGCGGCCATGGGAACCGGTCTGATCCCTCTGGAATTGGAGACAATACGCGAGATCCTGTCTCGTACTGTGCCGACAAAAGCCCTGGAGGCCAACTTCAGAGCGCTACAGGAAGGATTCGAGCTGACTCGTAAGTCCCAGTAAGACTGCCGGGATTCCAGCTAGGCCAGGTGGCAGGTCGAGTCGATGACTCTGACCTGCCATTTGCCTTCCCCGGCCTCGAAGATCGAAATAGAGGCATTTGGCTGGATGAAGCTGCTGTAGCTGCTGAGGGGAAGGTCCAGCAGAACCGAGATCAGGACGCGGTTGAATCCTCCGTGAGCAACGATCAGTGCTACGTTTCCGGGACTGACTTCGACAACCGAACGCACCTTTTCGGCACGGTGACGTACATCATCCAGGGACTCGCCGCCTTCTGGCCTGGCCTCTGGCGACTTGAGTTCCCATGCAGCCAACGTGGTCGGGTACATGGCCCCTATCTCATTCCAGCTGTGTCCTTCCCAGCCTCCAAACTCGATCTCTCGCAGCTCAGACATGACGATGGGCAGAATGCCAAGGTTGACACCCACGGGTTCTGCGATGGCGCGCGCGCGCGCCAGTGGACTCGTAAGGATCGTATCGAATCGGAGAGCCGAGAGAAATGCTACAGTCTTCAACGTCTGTGCAAGGCCGTCCATGGACAGTTGAGTGTCCTGACTGCCCTGGACCTTGCCCTCCAGGTTCCAGGTCGTTTCGGCGTGACGTACGAGATAGATGGTTTTCATGCTGGACCTCTTGACTTATGGCTGCTTATCGTGGATATTATGTGGACAAAATCCCGGTTTGAGAAGGGAGCAACACTGTGAAGCTTATCAAGGTAATAGCAGCAAAGACGATTAACGTCGACGACAAGCTGGCGAAGGCGTGTCGTGAGTGCCAGACTCCCTGCAAGTCCGCTTGCAAGACATCCTCGACCGTAGGCAACCAGGTCTGCGAAACCAGGAGAAAGCCCGAGCGGTTCATCTGGTAGCTCGTGGCGCTCTCTCGCATCTTGCCCGCCTCGACCCATCTCTTTGAGAGAGGCGGTTTTTTCGTGCTCCTCGACGTTCCATCGGGATCGATCTTCTCGCTTGATGAGCGAGTTTATCGTTATCTTCAGCTGGTTCTGGCGGACTCTTCGAAGGAGAATGAGGTCATCCGGCACCTGACTGGTCTGGACGCGGAGACGATCACTGAGATCGAAGGCGAGCTCGAGCAGCTTATCGCTGCAGGGTGTCTGTTCACACAGGCAACACGGCCGACGGAAGACGGATCTGTTCTGACTCTGAAGTCCCTGTGTCTCAACGTCGCTCATGCATGCAACTTCTCATGCGCCTACTGCTTCGCTCACGGGGGCGACTACCATGGTGAGACAACGCTGATGACACAGGAAGTTGCCCGTGCGGGGATCGATTTCCTCGTACGTGAGAGTGGTTCCCACCATAATGTCGAGGTCGACTTCTTCGGTGGTGAGCCGCTCATGGATTGGGACGTTGTCGTTGACACCATGACATATGCACAGTCAAGATACCCCCTGAAGAAATGGCGGTTCACGCTGACGACCAACGGTTCATTGCTCCGAGACGACATGTTCCCAGTGCTCGAGGCGAACGACGTGTCCGTTGTTCTCAGTCTGGACGGGGGTCGGAATGCCAACGATGCCAATCGTATCCTGAAGGATGGGCGTGGTACGTTCGATACCATCATTGAACGTATACGGCAGTTTACACAAACACGCGACAAGGGTGGCTACTTCGTCCGAGGGACATACGCACGCAACACGTTGGCATTTGCAGAGAGTGTCAGAGATCTCCATGGCCTGGGATTCAAATACATCTCCATGGAGCCGGTCGTGCTTTCAGCGGATTCGGCTCTTGCTCTCCAGGCAAGTGATCTGCCGGAGATCCGTGCTCAATATGAGGAACTCATCGCGTACTTCCTGAGTGAACTGGGTTCGGGTGAGGGGTTTGACTTCTTTCACTTCAAGCTGGATCTCGAAGCAGGACCATGTCTCAGCAAGCGCATTTACGGGTGTGGCGCCGGTGTCGAATACATGGCTGTCGCTCCGAATGGGGACATCTTCCCCTGTCATCAGTTCGACGGCGTTCGAGAATACAGGATGGGCAACGTCCTCATGAACCCTGCGCTGGAGCATCCTGAGCTGGTGTCGGAATTCGCTCACGCCAACTTCTTGTTTGCCAAGGAGGAGTGTGGCAGTTGCTGGGCGCGCTTCTACTGCAGCGGCGGGTGTCTTGCCAATAACTACGCGACGAATGGTAGCCTGCTGAAGCCTTACACGCTCGGCTGCCTTATTCAGAAAGAACGTATCGAGGCTGCACTGGCGGTGAAAGCGACGGAGTCTCCAGAGAAAACGACATAACTGCTGTGTGAATTGACAGCCTGACTGAGAACCTGTTGCCGCTCGATGCACACAGCATTGTGGCGGCAATTGCATTTCGGATGGGGAAGAGCCGGGTTGTGTCGCTTCGTCTCGTCACAAGAATCCACTGCTCGGGGCGGAATATTGTCGTCGAAAACAGTCGACGAGGGAATGGGAACCTGCCACGATCCGATGGCCGGACTCTTGAAGTCTGCAGAGCGGGCGGCAGGGTCGTATGAAACACGATGGTTTCATGGATCAAGAGGACTGGGACTGGATAGAAAAATGGTGCCGAGAGGCGGAATTGAACCGTCGACACGGGGATTTTCAGTCCCCTGCTCTACCGACTGAGCTATCTCGGCACTGTGTTTCAAAAAAACCGCTCATCGTGCACTTCAGTCGAATGAGCGTTTCCGCCATCAAGCAAAAAACATCGCACAGTTGGTGGGCGAAACAGGATTCGAACCTGCGACTTCTTGCTTGTAAGGCAAGCGTTCTACCGCTGAACTATCCGCCCCTGGATTGTGGTATTCATACTAATGGTGCCGAGGGTGGGAATTGAACCCACACGGATTGCTCCATGCGCCCCTTAAACGCACGCGTCTGCCAATTCCGCCACCCCGGCACGAGGCTTGGTGCTTCCCTAGAACTTGAAGACTACCAGTACCAGGGACAATACCACAAATGCGATGGATAGAACAACTGCAAGCCGGTCAAGGACAGCATCCTTGGGCTTGCGAGAGTTGAAAACTGTTGCACTGCCTGAAATTGC
>JBAQYC010000118.1:0-2192 GCA_049299835.1 Candidatus Cryosericum sp.
CGATGATCGACCAGGCAGCGTAGAGCAGGAGTCCTACGAGGACCAGCGAGTAGGCAAACCTGACTTTCGGGTTGGCAATGAAACGCTGGATGCCGGCACCAAGCAGTGCCCACAGTGAGGTCGAACAAAAACTCAGCACAGCGAGCAACACTGCAGAAAGGACGACCTCCGGCCAGTTCTTCGCCAGTGGAGCCAACAGCGTGGCGTACATCGTGAGCCCGAACAGGATGACCTTGGGGTTGACGAACTGGAGCAGCAGCCCGTCACGGTACCGGGTGCCGCTCGCCGCAGGGGATGCATGTTTCTGATCCTGTGGCCGCACGACGGTCCAGGCGATCCATATCAGATACGCAACTCCCGCGCTCTTCAGCACAATCGCGATTCGATCATAGGCCGAGACGAGAAGCTCCGTCAGCAGTCCCGCTGCCACCATGATGCAGAAGAACCCGGTAACGACGCCTGCTATGAAGCGAAGTGTGCGGGGATACCCCACGCGCATCCCCAGCGACGAAGAGGTAATGTTATTGGGTCCAGGTGTGAAAATAGAAACGAGCGCGTAGCCAATCACCGGCAGTAGCTCGACCCCCATCACGGACATGGCAGATGCTCCAGTGATACACGGAACGGGTGCAGTTCGGCATTCATGACACCTGTATGCACAGCCGGGTCCTCCATCATGAACGAGCGTGCAGCAGTCTCGTCTTCAGCTTCGAAGATCACGATGCCGAATGCTCCATCCATCGCAGGCCCTGCCAACCGCACTGTTCCCACAGAACATGCCTGCTGCAGCCACACGAAATGACGATCGATAGCGGCAGACTCCCGCTCCGTCGGCGACGACACAGCCTCCGGCCTGATCAGGCGTACCACATAGATCCATGTTGACACGTCGTTCTCCCGAGTCACGGCTCCCCCTCTGGTGACAGTGTAGCAGGAAAGCAGGTCCGCCCTCATACTTGTCGGCGTGCTGCAGCAGTTCTCCTTGCACGCCGATAGTTCTCCACCATACTGTCAACTATGTGGGGGAGACACGATAGCAGTGCGTAGACAATCATGGTGGTGGTTGCTGCTGATTGCGTTCGTTCTGGCTGTCCTCAACCTGATTTTCAATGGTTGGCAGTTTATCCTCTCGGGCAGCTTGCTGTTCTTCGTGAGCAACGTTCTTTCGATGGTGCTTTCAGGTGCGGCCCTGGTGTGGTCTCTCCTCGACCTGCTGGCTTCGTACGGGACTGGGCGCCCTGTGCGTACAGGAATCTACGTGACATCGTGGGTCCTGGCAACGGTCATTATTGTCGCCGTCGACCTGTGGACACTCGCGATAATGAGGTCGGGATGACTGAGAGAAACGTGCCGCTCACGAAGCATGTCGACGACGATCAGGAGCTGGCCCGGCTGATGGCGGGCTTGCCAGGTATGGTCTATTGTGCAAATGCAGAGGCGCCGTTCGCCTTCGAGATTGTCGGGGGAGGATACGAGCGCATCTTCGGCCGTTCAGCGGCCGACCTGGTCGGGAAACCAGAGATTCTCGGGCAGACGTTGCATCCCGACGACGTGTCTCGCTATGTCGAGACCGTCACGGCTGCAGTTGGAAGAAGAGAGCCGTTCCATATAGAGTACCACCTCATCCAGCCCGATGGCACCGAGCGGGCTGTCTGGGAACAAGGACGTCCGGTGGTTTTGTCCGACGGAAGATTGGTCATCGAAGGCAGCATCGTCGACATCGACGAGCCCACACGCGCGCATCAGGTCCAGGAGGCCACCTATCGCATCTCGCAGGCGACAGCGTCCACCGAGAGTCTCCAGGAACTGTACAGCCACATCCACCACATCATCGCAGGGCTGATGCCGTCTGAGAATCTGTTCCTCGCGCTCAGGGACCCAGAGACGGGCTTCATCACATATCCGTACTACATCGACGAGTATGATGTCGTGCCCCCCGACCCGCAGACGGCGGAGACCGGCCTCACGGCATACATTTTGCGTACGGGAACCCCCCTTCTCCTGAGCTGCTTCGGCGAATCAGAACCGATCAGATCGGGAAGCCTGATCCCTACAGGAACGCCACCCATCAGTTGGCTTGGCGTTCCGCTGAGACTGAAGGGGACACCAATCGGGGTTATCGCCGTTCAGGCCTACCATGGAACCTATCACTACACGGAACGGGACCGGGATGTTCTGTCTTTCGTCGCCGA
>JBAQYC010000119.1:0-11217 GCA_049299835.1 Candidatus Cryosericum sp.
GTACCGAAAGCAGAATTTACACCAACATTATGGACTTGACTAATCAACCAGCGAGTTGCATCACGTTACATCATCACGAACGCTCTCCACCCTCTCCCGAAAGATACTACAATCCATGTCTGACCCCTTGACAGGGATCGTAGTATCTTTCGGGACTTGACACGGGTGCAGAGGTATTGCAGAAATCAGCACAAAGGAGAGAATTGAAGTCAGCTGAGCAAGCAACAAGGATGATTTGTGAGGTAGCCCTACTTGCAGGATTTTCCATAACAAGCTATTGTAGCCAACAAGTCCCCAAGAGATGGAGCTTGCATAACGAAGAGTCTTGTTGAGACTCGTCCCCAGGCGACGGGAAGCTCAGACGGTACATTATGCCTGGTCAGTGGTTGTTGAGACAAGAGGTCCCAGGAGGATCAAATGGCACGATTCAAGAGTAAGGTTATGGTCGGCACCGGCGGAAGCCTTGGCATGGGCACGGTCCGCAGCCAAGCTTCTTGCAGAAGTCCCCTGATTCTCGATCTTGACAGCAAAACAACCCAGGCTTATACCCAGGTCATCAGCGTAGGATCGCGCGGAAATCCCGAATTGCGGCAAAAATCGTCCAAAGCTCGAATCAAATCCTGAGGTGGCTCCCATATGGATAACGATGTAATGTATCCAAAGCTATTTACATCTATCAACATCAATGGCGTGGAAATAAAAAACAGGGTTGTCTTTTTACCCCATGCCACAGTTTATGTGGATCAGAACTTCGCCCCGACTGAAAGAGAAATGTATTACTACGAAGAACGAGCAAAGGGTGGTGCCGGCCTTATAGTCGTCCCCAGCCGGATTGTCCACCTCACCGGGGTATTTCCAGGCCTGGGCATAGGATACAACAGGGAAAATCTCCCAAAGTTCAAGAGAATAGTTGATGCCGTACATTCTCATGGAGCAAAGATATTTATACAGCTTTCACATATGGGCAATCAGACAAAAAGTGTAGAGACATTCCATCCTACGTGGGCACCATCTGCCATACCTGATATGACCGTAGGTGAGATGCCCAAAGAGATGACCTTCGAAGAAATCAATGAATTAGTTGAGTCCTTTGCAGCATGTGCAGAAATGCTTATGGGAGCCGGTTTTGACGGCGTAGAGATAAAGGTTGCTCATGACGGTATACTGGGACAATTTGTGTCTCTCCTCAAGAACAAGAGAACCGACAAATATGGAGGCAGCATAGAAAACAGGGGAAGAATAATCGTCGAAATCTTAAGTGCTATCAGGGAGAGAATTGGGCAAGTACCGCTGGGTGTAAGGTTTGGTATAAACAGATATATGGCCGGAGACTATGGTGTAGATGAAGCTGTTGAGTATGCGAAGCTGTTTACGACTGTTGCCGACTATATAAGCACCGATACAGGCACCTGGGAAAGCATAGATATGCTTGTGCCGTCCATGAACATACCGCAGGGATTCCTTTTGAAAGATGTGGCAAGGATAAAGCAGGCAACCGGTAAAATCGTAATTGGTAACGGACGCATCGTATGGCCGGCTACTGCTGAGAATGCACTGGAAAATGGCTATTTGGATATGGTGGGTATGGCCAGGGCACAAATAGCCGATCCTTATTGGGCCAAGAAAGCCGAGGCAGGAAAGCCTGATGAAATAAGGGGTTGTATCGGCTGCAACCAGAAGTGCATGGGTAGGTTGCTGCAAAATCTGCCTATAAGCTGTGTCCAAAACCCTACCTCAGGCAATGAAAAGAAATACGGCGAGGATGTCCTTTACCAAAAGACCCCAAACCCCAAGAAGATTGTAGTGGTAGGCGGTGGCCCTGCAGGCATGAAGGCAGCAGAAATATATGCCAGAAGAGGCAATCATGTCGTGCTGTTTGAAAAAGACGAAGAACTTGGCGGAAGGGTGCGCTGGGAAAGCAGAATTCCCGGACGGCGCGGAGTATCAGGCGTCAGCCGCTACCTCATATATATGCTGGGTAAACTCGACAACATTGACGTAAGGTTGAACGCAAAAGCAGATGCCGAAACTGTCGTAAAGGAAAATCCGGATATTGTCATTATTGCCACAGGTTCGACCCCGATTTCGGCAAATCCGAATTTCTACAGCACCATTGATGCCCTTAACGGCACTGTAAAGGGAGACAACATACTTCTTGTTGACAATGATTCGACGACTGAAGGTTCCGGCATTGCAGAACTGTTTGTCAAGGCTGATAAAACAGTCCATTGGGTAACTCCAGGCTTCTTCAACGGCCAAAATGTCACGGCTCCGATTTTGCTGGACAACTTCAAGAGACTTGCCGGAAAAGAAAACCTTGTCCTCCATCCAATGAAAGTGATGATAGATTTCAAAGACGGCGAGGCAACCCTGCTCAATATATACCTCAACACGACAGAAAAATTGACTGGCATAGATGCTGTGGTAGTTGCCGGAATAAAAGAAGCGAATAACGGCCTCTATGATTCTCTCAGAGAAAAGGTGTCCGAATTGTATATCATAGGTGATGCAGCCGCTCCTCGTGATATAGCTTCTGCTCTTGAGGATGCAGCAGGGCTCACTGAATTGATAAAGGAAGCCTGATTTCTTGCATTGAAGGGAGGTGAATGGTATGCAGAAATACAAATGCAGCGTATGCGGTTATGTTTATGACCCTGCCAAGGGGGATCCAAGCGCCGGCATTAAACCCGGTACAGCTTTTGAAGACCTGCCGGAGGACTGGGTATGCCCGGTTTGTGGCTCCACAAAGGACAAATTCAAACCCGCTGACTAAATAAAGCTATGCGCCTTGTAAGACCATACTCGGCCTGTGTTGGCCGAGTATGGTCTTAAGGAATGCAATCAAAACGGCACATATCTGTAACATTCTCGGGGGATGGGACCAACATCCTCGGGCGGAGGGTCTGTGCACGTTTGAAGAGGGATCCTGCCACCCAGCGGCGTACCCCGGGTACGAGCGATCCCATGGAGGCGGTACATCTTCCACTCCTCTGCCAGGAGTCTTCCGATCGTGGCAGGACTCATCTGGAGGAGCCTTTGGGTCCCCTCATTGATAGGGAGATGCCCATGCATCGTGAGGTTCTCCACAAGTTCACGGAACCATTTCAGCTAAATAATAGATGAGTCGATGCAGTCGGAGGCATAGCCAACTTCTTGGCATTATACTGATGACGTGATACTGACTTAGTCAACAGAGGTAGAGGAGGAGCCATGAAGAAAGGAAGGGTAGTAGCTCTGTGTCTCTTGATCACCCTGGTGGTGGCCATGTGTGCGGGATGCACGAGTACTGCGGCTTCCGATGGGACTGGTACCCCCACTTCTCCCAGTGCTCCAGAAACCACTGTCAGCACAGAACCGCGGGCCTGGATGGCTCAGGACAGGACCAGGATTCAAAAGGGAGACCTGCCAGCTGTGAAGGAGATGTGCGAGAGCCTGATGCGCGACTCGTACGCAGCCAAGAAGAAATCTGTTACCGTTGACCTCACCCGATACATCATCGACCCAAACCCGCTGAAGTATTCTGAATTCAAGCTGAAGCAAGAGGCTTACAACCAGATCATTACGCACGTGGACGTCTCCATCGCCAAAGAAGAGGTGCATGACACCTATCTCTATCTGAAGCTTGCGGCCAGGGTTTACAACGATGTCGGTGGGCATGACGGTGAAACAATGGAATTTGTGGTGAAGAACGTGAACGGACGGCTGGTGGTCGCTGACTGGGGTGCACTGGGAGGACCGGGTGGCATGAGTTTCTTTGATTTTACGCATCGCCGGCAGTGGCCGATAACAAACCCCACGATCTGGGAAGACCCCGCGAAGGTAGAAGCCCTGTTCGCAGACGTGGGCATCCAGTAAGAAGATAACAAAGAGCAGGAACAATCGCGGTGGCTGTGCACTGTAGGGCTCTGCGAATCCGATCTCAGACTCTCAATGCTGGCCACCCATCACCATGTCAGCCATCTGGCGAAGCTGTGTCGGAACTCGTCAGCAGCTTCCTGGTTCAGGTAGTATCTGCCGTCCGGGCATTGCTGCAAGACTCCGTACCGAAGCAGCTTGTTCACAACAAGCCAGCCCGAGCCAAAGCCACCGAACCGAACAAGTGGGTTGATCGTATCGTTGATCTCATCAAGGGGCAGTGCAGGCTCGGGACTGAAGATGCCCTGCTCTTGGAGCACATTCAAATAGGCACTCTGCAGATAGTAGAAGCTCGACCCGTTCGCCATCTCTGACCTCTGTTCTTGGTATCCTGAATACTGTAGCACAATCTGGAGCAGGGCCCAGATGGCAGAACTTGACGTCAAGGACGTCCCTGCCTGTCGTCTGTATCGTGCACGGCTCGCCGTTCACAGGGGTCCGTGTCTGCCGAACGCACGTGTGTTGGAAGATGGGTAGACCTGACCGCGTCAAAAGACAATTTCTGCCACGATGAGCGCATGATCACTACCGGCCCGGACGGCGTCATCGTAGAGGTAGCGTACCCCCAGCACGTGGATGCCGGGTGAGACGCGGATGCTGTCGTAGCGGCTGCGCAGATACTTTCCGTTGCGTCCGCGGTGGTACGAGTCGGCAAGGGGTCCGTGCGGGTAGTACCGCAGCCGCTGTTTCAGTTCTGCCGGATGACCGGCGTACCACAGGCGCAGGACGTCCTCGGTTCTTGCCCCGGCGCCAAGTACCAGCGCCTCTTCTTCAGTCCACCACTTGCTCCCGTCGATGTCGGGGTAATCAACGCGCGGCCCGTTGGCATCCATGCCCAGCACGACGGGCGCGGGAATGGCGGACAACAGGGTTGCCAGGGTACTGAAGTAGCCAGGTCGCTCCTTCCTGCCTTGACCTGTATTGGTGGGAGCGTAGCAGGAGAGGATGGTCACAGAGACCGTATCGTGGGCGGCAGTGACAGCGAGTGTACGCCGGGGAGACGGAGCATCCGGGACGGCGAGGAGTGATTCAAGCAACCAACGGTCTGCAGCCGCTATCAGGCACCCTCCCCTGTGAGGGACGGCAGAGTCACAGGGCAGGACGGACCACGAGTCGACGAGGCTGCACCAGAGGCGACTGTCTGCCACGGCACGCACGGCGGACGGTCCCACGTCCTGCAGGAGCAGGATGTCGGCACGCTGGCCGGCCAGCAGTTCGAGCTGATTGTCCGGACGGGGTATGCCACGTACGTTCCAGCTTGCGATTCGCAGTCTCATGTGGGCAGTATACAGTGACCCTTGCTCTCGCAAAAACACGGGAGGGGTGTACTCTGAACGCGACGACGGGTGGTAGAACCCGCACGACGGGAGGTACGACCATGAGCCAGTACAATCCACAGGCAGTCATCACTCCGGAAATGCTCGAGCGGTTCAGGATGTCATTCGAGAGCGACCCGGTCAACAAGCTGGCGCAGAATGCTGTGACACGCGTGTCCGTCCATACTGTTGCCCTCAATCATGAGGCGGCGGCCGGCGCAGATCACACATTCTCGGTGTTGCTGCCCAGCAACGAGGCGACGGCCCAGGAGAAGAGTGGACGCTGCTGGCTGTTCTCCGGGCTCAACACGTTCCGGACGGAGGCGATGAAGCGCCTCGATGTCGACAAGTTCGAGCTGTCGCAGAGTTATCTGATGTTCTGGGATAAGCTGGAGAAGGCCGGATACTTCCTTGAGAGCATCCTCTCGACATTGTCCGAGCCTGCCGACGGGCGCCTGCTGATGCATCTCCTGAGCCATCCCCTGCAGGACGGTGGTCAGTGGGATATGTTCTGTGCGCTTGTGAACAAGTACGGCGTCGTCCCGAAGGCAGTCATGCCCGAGACGGAGAGCAGCAGCAGCTCAGGGGTCATGAACGGCGTCATCACGGCCAAGCTGCGGGAGTATGCCGCCGAACTCAGGCGGATGGCTGCTGGCGGTGATGACGAGGATGTCCTGCGCTCGCGCAAGGAAATGATGATGAACGTGATCTTTCGCATGCTCGCCATGCATCTCGGGACACCGCCCGTCGAATTCTTCTGGCAGTGGCGGGACAAGGGGGGCACGTTCCACCGGGACGGTACGATCACGCCGCAGGATTTCTTTGCACGCTACATCGACGGAGATATTGAGAACAAGGTCTGCCTCATCAACTGTCCGACGCCTGACAAGCCCATGAATCATCTCTACACGATCGGCTACCTGGGAAATGTCGTCGAGGCCACGGGGATCCGGTACCTGAACACCCCCATCAAGGTCTTCAAGCAGGCAGCGATCGACATGCTGGTCGCAGGTCGGCCCGTGTGGTTCGGCTGCGACGTGGGCAAGTTCGAAGAGAGGGACCTTGGCATCCTGGACCCGTCCATCTATGAGTATGACCTCGTGTATGGTGAGGGGTTCGTGAGTGACAAGGCTGAGCGCATCATGTATGGGCAAAGTCTTATGACGCATGCCATGGTACTGACGGGCGTCGACCTCGACGGCGACGGGCACGCGCGCAAGTGGCGTGTCGAGAACTCGTGGGGAGACAAGCTAGGGGACAAGGGATTCATGGTCATGACGGACGCGTGGTTCGACGAATATGTGTACGAGGTCGCCGTCAGCCGGGAATATCTCCCGGAAGATATGGCTGCCGTCTTGCACGAAGAGCCGACAGTCCTGCCACCATGGGACCCTATGGGTGCCCTGGCTATGGCTCGCTGACACATAGTAATTCGAAAGGAGGCTGCAGTTTTGGAGACCATGGAAGCGATAACGGCGCGGAGAAGTATACGCAAATTCAGTGACCGCCCCGTTTCCAAGGAGGCGGTCAATGCAGTCCTGCAGGCCGGGATCCTTGCGCCGTCGGGCAAGAACCGCCAGCCGTGGCGTTTTGTCGTCGTGGCCGGTGACGAGAAGCGGGCACAGATGATCCGCGTCATGCGTGCGGGCATAGCTGATACGAAGGCTCACGGCGTGAATACAGGCACGGCTATCATGACTGCTCGTGTCATGGAAGGGGTCCCGGTGACGATTTTCGTCTTCAACCCGGCGGGCCAGCATCCGTGGACGCAGCATTCGATCAGCCAGACCTTCCTCGAAGCACTTGACACCCAGTCGATCGGGGCGGCTGTCCAGAACATGCTCCTGGCGGCGCAGGACATGGGGCTCGGCACTCTCTGGATGTGTGACGTGTGGTCCGCATACCAGCAACTGTCAGCCTGGCTGGGAGAGACGGGCCAGCTGGTGGCGGCTGTGGCGATGGGGTACCCGGACGAGCAGCCCCCGGCACGCCCGAGGCGACCGCTGTCCGAGGTCATGCGCTGGCTCTAGCAGGCTATTTTCTCTTCTCGCCATATACTACGAATCTGGCGTATACTTTTTTGTTTAGTGAGGAATCCAATTCACCGGTCTGCACGAAAGGGGATGGTTGATGAACAAGGAAACGTCTGAACGAAAGGCCCAGATCGTCTATTTCTGCCACGGCGGAGGTCCCCTGCCAATCCTCGGAGACCCCAGTCACAAGGCGATGGTGGATTTCATGAAGCAACTCCCGTCACAGCTTGCGAGACCGGATGCCATTCTGGTGATCAGCGCTCACTGGGAAGAGAAGGTGGCAACCCTGCTGGGAGCACAAAACCCACCGATGTTCTACGACTATTATGGTTTCCCGGACAAGGCGTATGAGATCACGTATCCCGCCCCGGGCAGCCCCGAGCTGGCCGATACCATTGCCGGGCTGCTGAAGAAGAACAACATTGCAGTTCGCATCGATCCTCAGCGCGGGTTTGACCACGGCTTGTTCATTCCGCTCAAGCTGATGTATCCCGAGGCAGACATTCCGTGCCTCCAGCTGTCACTGATACGCGGGCTTGATCCGGCTGCGCATATTGCCCTTGGCAAGGGCCTGCGCGGGCTGATGAGTGAAAATATCCTGGTCATCGGATCCGGTTTCTCATTTCACAATGTCGGAGCATTTTTCGGACAAGATTTCAGTGCGCCCGATCTTGCCAACGAGGCCTTCCAGGACTGGCTGATCGAGACCTGCACCAGTCCGTCGCTGGTGCAGTCCCAGCGAGAGCAGCGTCTGACCCTGTGGGAGCAAGCTCCCTTCGCGCGCTACTGTCACCCCCGTGAAGAACATTTGCTGCCACTGCATGTGTGCCTCGGTATGGCGGGTGAGCCGGCCAGGCTGATCTTCAATGATCGGATCCTGGGCAAGCGTGGTGTAGGATTCCTGTGGAGATGACAGGTAGTCTGGCCAAGGAGACCAGAAAAGGGAGAACATGATGAGCAACAAACGGAGAATACAGGTTACCAAAGATGGACCGTACGTGGTATCGGCTGGAATACCCTTGTCGAAAGAGACCATCATAGTCGACGAGCATGGTACTTCGGACTCATGGAAAGAGACGGAGAAGTCTGAGACTCCTGAAGACTGCGCATTGTGCAGGTGCGGACACTCCCGCAACAAACCGTTTTGTGATGGGACACATCAAAAGATCGGATTCGATGGAACGGAGACTGCACAGAATAAGCCATACGAACAGAGTTCGCAGGTCATACGCGGCCCCGCTCTCATTCTCAGGGACAAGACGGAACTCTGCGCAGATGCAAGGTTTTGTGACAAGGGTCTTGGCACGTGGGAGTTAACGGAACGCTCAAGAATCCCGGCTGCCAGAGAGATGGCCATTGACACTGCCGGCAAGTGTCCGTCCGGCAGACTGGTCTGCTATGACAGGGAGACCAGGCAACCGATCGAACCTGCGTGTCGTGAATCCATTGCTCTTGTTGAAGATCCCCAGGAGGGTGTCAGCGGCCCTCTCTGGGTACGAGGAAAGATCCCCGTGGAATCCTCCGAGGGCAAGGAATACGAGCCAAGAAACAGGGTGACATTGTGCCGGTGTGGAGCATCTGGCAACAAACCATTCTGCGACGGCTCCCATGTCGGCGTGAAGTTTTCTGACAGGAAGTAGAATCTAGTGTAGTTTTCGTTCTTTCAGCAGCTTTGTGACCTGGCGCCGGAAGTCGGGGAACAGGGAGAGACCCTTCATCTCTTCGAGGGTGAACCACCCGATCCCTTGGGTCTCGCGGGTATCCTCCGTGAGGTGGCCTCCCTCGCCGGACAGCGGTTCGCAGACGTAAGCAAAGTCGATATGGCAATGCTCCGGCTCCACGCCGCCGGGAATCCGCTCACACAGGACCATCCACGGGACGTGGAGCACCTCGACGATGCCCGGCTCGCCGAGCGATTCGTCACGAGGGCTGACGATGCGGCAGTGAACGCCTGTCTCCTCGAAGACCTCGCGCAGACAGGCTTCATCCGGCGTCTCATCCGGTTCGATATGGCCGCCGGGGTAAATCCAGACATGATGCTTCCGGTGGTTGACCAGAAGAATCCGGTCACTTTTCAGGACAAATGCTGATGCCGTGAAGTGTTTGGGCAGCCGGTGCGCCCAGGACGGCAGGAGTTCCATCATGCCGACTCCTCGGGCGGTGCCGGGCGGCACACGTCTTCACAGATCCTTGCGACGATGTCACGAGATGCATTGGGCTTTCCCAGGCGCCGAAGGTTTCCGGACACTTCTGCTCCCCGCTTTGTGAACATCAGTTCATCGGCAGCACGCAGGAGCTGGTTGGCATCTTCGGCAGTGTATACTGCATCATGCTGTGTCAGGAACCGGACATTCACCGTCTCCTGACCTGGAAGGGGCTGGTAGATGACGAGCGGGACGCCGACCGCTGCGGCCTCGGCAAGCGTGACGCCTCCGGCCTTGCTGACGAGCAGGTCGGCTGCCTGCATGTACGCGGGGATCTGGTCGGTCCAGGCGACCGCCGTGATCGTGTGCATTGCTGAACGGGCGACGGCAAGTCTGCCTACCTGATTCTGGACATCCGTGTTGTTGCCACAGAGTGCTGCGACTGTGACAGGCTCTCCAAAGGGTCGGGACGTCAAGGCGTCGCATGCCTCGAGGATGTGCCCGAGGCCCAGTCCGCCACCCATGACGACAGCCAGGTGAGCGTCCCGCGGGATACCCAGCATGTTGCGGGCTTCCTGCCGGGGATGGTGGACCGCAAAAGTCGGACGGACAGGAATGCCGAACGAGTAGATGGGTTGGCGCAGACGGCGGTGCGAAGCCTGAAAACTTGCAGTGACCTGCTCATGTGCGGAAACATGCCAGTTGACTCCCTTGGCCATATATAGCGTCTGCAGGACGTAGTCGGTGAAGCAGTTGATGAGAGGCGTCTCCTGCAGGCGGTGCCGCTTGACTTTCGAGAGAGCCAGCGTCGGCCAGAGGTTCGTTGAGATGATCGCGTCGGGAGCTTCCATCAGGGTCAGATCCCGCAGTCTCCCGTAGCCGACATTCGCCAGAAGCCGT
Organism: Candidatus Cryosericum sp.; assembly: GCA_049299835.1. GTDB lineage: Bacteria > Caldisericota > Caldisericia > Cryosericales > Cryosericaceae > Cryosericum. The sequence continues at coordinate 10,309 of JBAQYC010000119.1, forward strand.
GACGTGGCTTCCGCTTCCTTGAAATCCTGGTCGACAGTATGCTGGAAGGCCAGGTCATAGGCTTCCGGCAGGATCTTTATGAGTTCCAGGTAGGCATCGCACATGACAAAGCGCATTGGTGCGGGGACCTCGTCGAGGAAGTCGACGTATCGCGTTTGCCAGCCTCTCTGCTCAAACACCTCTCCCAGTGCGCGTGCCGCCTGCTCATGCCCGGCACCTATCCCGGCGTACGCAAGCAGGACCTTGTAGTCGGCCATCATCACACCTCAGCCAGGGCCGTGCGGAGCGGACGCGCAAGAGCGGCGACCACCACCATTTTGACGATGTCGAAGGCCAGGATGGGGACAAGACTGAGGAGAGCAACTTTGGCTGTTCCACCTTGGAGCATGAGAATGCGCCACAGCCATAGAATGCCCGGGACATAGATGAGAACGAGCGATCCTTCGGCCAGGATCAGCTCGCGGCGCCAGGAGTCCCAGTGCCAATGCTCGGCCAGAACGCCGATGACAATGGAAGCGAGCAGGAAGCCGAACAGGAAGCCACCCGTAGGTCCCGAGAGTGCGACCAGGCCGGAGGCTCCCCCGGCAAAGACCGGCAGGCCGACCAGCCCAAGCAGCAGATACGCCAGAACGGCAATGTATGCCGTACTGCCGAAAAGGAGTGGTGTCAGCACGACAAAGGCACTCTGAAACGTGAGCGGGACAGGACGGAGAGGGATGCTGACGTATGCTCCGATGACCAGCAGTGCTACCATGACGGCAAGCTGAGCGACCCGGCGCGTGGAGAGCTTCACGACAGATATCCCCTCACGACGGCTGCAAATACCGAAAGTGCGACAGGGAAGATGTCCTCGTCGAAGGTGAACTTCGGATTGTGGTGCGGGGCGGTGAGGCCCTTCGCCTCGTTTTT
>JBAQYC010000120.1:0-6904 GCA_049299835.1 Candidatus Cryosericum sp.
GGCGCGCAGAGCAAACATCCGGTATCGTACCAGGGATGGCAAGGTCGCATTTGTCCATACACTCAACGGATCAGGGCTTGCCGTGGGCAGAACGATGGCCGCGATTCTGGAGAACTACCAGCAGGAAGACGGAAGCGTGAAAGTGCCGGATGTGCTGATTCCATACCTGGGAACTGACGTTATTCGCTGACAGGGGTCAGACATACACGAAATCCCCGGTCAACAAGCCTTATGGATGGCTTTGACAACCGGGGGTTGTTCTGTAAACTTGTTGCAGAGTGTGGAGGGGTGGCCGAGCGGTTGATGGCACCGCACTTGAAATGCGGCAAGGTTAACGCCTTCGGAGGTTCAAACCCTCTCCCCTCCGCCATTGTGTTCACCCAGGAGTGTTCCGTCGGGTATGCCAACGCTACAAACGGGAGGCGTGCGTGGGAGTAGTCTCTAGTCTGGACCTTGTCATTGTGACCGGTCTGAGTGGTGCCGGCAAGACCAAGACCATGGGCTACCTTGAAGACCTCGGGTACTATGCCATGGACAATCTGCCGATCTCCCTCATGAGTCAGTTTCTGGACCTCGCCTCGCAAACCGACGGTAAGATAAGCAAGATAGCTGTCGCCCTGGACGTGCGCAGCTCAGGGTTCAAGACCCAGTTCCATTCCATGCTCCAGCGCCTCGGCGCGCGCGACGTTCATCCTCGCGTCATCTTTCTGGAAGCGTCATCCCGCGTCCTGGTAAACCGCTTCTCCGAAACACGCAGGCGCCATCCACTTCCTGGAAGCACTGTCTCAGAGAGCATCAGGAAAGAGATTGAACTACTCGGAGAAGTGCGGGAGCTGTCGACCGTCATCATTGACACCACCGAGCTCTCCGTAACAGAATTGAAGGATCGCGTTCGTGAGGCAATTCTCGGATCGCAGGGATCGCAGACTCTTACCATCAATATCGTCTCGTTTGGATACAAGAATGGCCTGCCGATAGACCTGGACCTTCTCTTTGATGTTCGCTTCCTTCCCAACCCGTACTACAGCGGGGACCTCGTGCATCGCACCGGCTTCGACAGGGGAGTCATCCTCTATGTGCTTCACGAGCCATACGCCCGAGAGTTTTTTGTTCGCCTGGCCGATTTCGTCGATTTTGTGCTTCCGCGCTACCAGGAAGAAGGAAAGAGCTACCTTACGGTCGGGATTGGATGCACAGGTGGCAGACACCGTTCGGTCGTGATCGCCAACATGCTCTACCATCACCTCAAGCCACGGGCAAAAGTGGTACACGTATTCCATCGGGACCTCCAGAAGTGAAGGGACACAGGCAGACACTCTGGTACTGGCTCGTTCCCGGCATTCGCGTCAAGAGATACATTCTGCTGTTTGTTGCCGGAACAGCGCTTCTTGTCCTCGCCACCCTCGGACTGATTCAGACACCGGGCACGTCCTGGCTGCTAAATGTGCGGCCATCCATCCAGTATGCCCTCCGCCGCATTTTCCCTTCCGGAGCAGTCTCTGCAGTCTTCGGGACCCTGTGCGGTATCACCGTGGCCGTCTCCGTCGGCCTCATGGTTCTGGCCGCAACCCTTCTGGCCCGTTCTGTAATGGCTGCAATCACGGGGTCCATTCCCAGGGAGTCTGTGGCACGCACGATCTACCGCTTCCGAAAAGCCGAGTCTCTTCCCCGTGTCGTCGTGATCGGTGGAGGAACCGGCATCAAGCCAGTCATAGAGTCACTCCGAACTGAGAACGTCAAGCTTACCACCATAGTCACGATGGCTGATAGCGGGGGGAGTACAGGACGTCTGCGTGAAACTACCGGTATGCTTCCTCCGGGCGATTTCCGGAACGCTCTCATCGCCATGGCAGGTGAATCAACACGCAGTGCCCGGCTCCTTGCCTATCGTTTCCCGGAGCAGCTTGAAGGGATCGGTGGCCATAACATCGGGAATCTCATGATCGCCGCACTGAGTGACATCAAGGGGAATTTCGGGGACGCAGTCCAGGAGCTTTCGGAACTCATGCAGTTGCCCGGCCGGGTTCTGCCAATGTCTCTGGACAACATTTCGCTGCGGGCACACTTCACGGATGGTACAACCATCGACGGCGAAGACCAGGTCCCTCTTCAGGGTAAGGCAATCGACGCCATCGAAGTACTGCCACATCATGCCAAGCCCTTTGTACCTGCACTCGAAGCGCTGTCTCAGGCGGACTACATCATCATCGGGCCTGGCTCTCTCTTCACCAGTCTCATACCACCCCTGTCCATCGAGGCGACTGCCGATACGATCGTGCGCTCTTCGGCAACGAAGATTCTGGTCGTGAACGCAATGACCGAGCGAGGGGAAACAGATGGGTACACCGTGAAAATGCACCTTCACAAGGTTGAAGAAGTGCTTGGACGTTCCTGCATCGACATGATCCTGCTGAGCAACACCCCCGTCCCTGCTGAAACGCTGGGGCGGTATGCATGCGCCGGGGTCAATCGCGTCACCAATGACCTCCCCAGAAGCCAGCATCCGCGGGTCGTCGAGGCCGATATCTGCTCAACAGCCGATGGACTCATCCGGCACGACCCGGGCAAGCTTCGCATCGTGCTGAGGTCACTCATCGGGCTGTAGACGCGGATGGCGACGATCGAGTTCCTGAAACAGGAGCTGGCTGGTTTACCTTCGGCCGATCCCTTGCTTGAACTGTCTGGAGCCCTCTATGGTGGAAGCTCTCTGTTTCTCCGCCATGGAGGCGCACTGTCGATCTCCTTCACCTCAAAGAGTCCGTTCATTGTGCGCTACGTGCTTTCTTTGTCTTCCCATGCGCTCGCCAGTTGGCAACCTGGACAGGCACTCCTCTCAAGAGCAGGTCGCAAACTGAGTTTTAGCGTCGATCTTACACCGGTCCAGGTACAGCAACTGTTCTCTGGACTCAGTCCCCTGGAACCTGCACAACTCGAGCGACGTCTACGCGGAAAACATGCGGCAGCAGCATTCACAAAGGGCTTCTTCCTCATTTCGGGGTATGCCGCCGTGCAAGGGACCCATCTTGAGTTCAGCTGCTCTCTACCCCTGGGCCGTCGACTCATCGAACGTTCATTGACAACTCTCTGCATGACCCATGGCTCTGAGATCCGCCGTGTCTCGGAGATCACGTATCTCAAGTCGCGCCAGGACATCATGTCATTGCTGGGAGCCTGGGGGGCATCCAACTCACTGGTCTCCCTGGAAGAACTGCAGCTGGAGAGAGACATGGACAATCGGGTCAATCGATCGGTCAATGCAGAGCTGGGCAACCTGCAGCGTGAGACGATGGCCGTCGATGAGCTGCGAGCAGCTTTTGAGCGAACTGACCGCACCTGTCTGTCGGATCGCACGATCGAGGTCGTCCAGGCACGGCTGAGATATCCTGACCTCGCGCTGTCACAACTTGCCGACAAGATTCCTGGAGCCGTCTCCAAGAGCACGATCCACTACCATATAGACAAGGTTCTTCGAAATGCACGGTAGTCAGAAACAGCGGCAGCAGTTGAGTCTTCGCCAGAAGTCCTATCTGGCCACACGTGGCCTCGTTCTCGAGCAGCCTCTGAGCGATTTTGGGACTCTCATGGATCGGTTCGCATCGGACAGTATCGTTGCTGAGAAACATTTCCGGTCAGATCCATCGACTGACGCCTGGAATGGCGACCTCGACAGCTTCGCAGACCTTGCAGAATCGACACCGGCAGAGTTGATCGTCGACGAGCTCATGGACGAGGGTCTCATCGAAGACTCTCAGATCGAGTGCGCAAGATTCGTCGCCTCGGACCTGGACGAGCATGGCTTCTTCACGAAACAGTTGTCACGCTACGCCCTCTCGATTGATTCTACCGCTGCGGAGGTTCGCCGGGTGTTGGCGGCGATCCATACCCTCGAGCCGGCAGGACTCGGCGCGACAGACGTCGCTCATGCCTTTTCCTTGCAGATAGCGCGCGTCCTTCCTGAGCTTCCCGTGGCTGCCTGTACCAAGCTCCTGCGCCGGCGCCAGCACTCCATTTCCCCGGGCGTCGTTCGCGCCTGCCTCAAGAAACTGGGAATCAACTGTGACGCAGCCACGATGCAGCACATCCTCACTGTTCTGGATCCTGAACCCGCCAGACACATAACACCTGGACAACCACGCGTTATCGTGCCCGATATCATCATCGAACACGATTCGCTGACCGATACCCTCGTGTGTTCAGTGCCGTGGCCCGCATGGGGACTCACAATCGATCCTGTGGTCGTATCATCCTCCCGCAAGGATCCCGAAGCACGGAAACAAATCCTCCCCGAGGTCACCAGGGTCCGGTGGATCGATGATGCCATCGCCGAGCGGACTACGATACTCGCTAAACTGGGCTACGCTCTCATCGCTTCGCTTGCTCCGTACCTCACCAACCGTTCAGATCACCCATCGCGTGTTCCAGTAGAGTACCTGATGCAGTCGACCGGAATGTCGAGAACCGTCATGGTCAGGGCACTCTGTCGCAAATATGTAAAGACCCCCCGTGGCACCTTCAGGCTTCGTTCGATGGTGATGGACCGTTGGCAGACCGCCGCAGCCCCCGCCAAGGAGGCTGTGGCACTGCTGCTCCAATCCGGCAGGGATTCGAAAGCGATGAGTGACCGGGAAATAGCCGAGCATCTTGCCAACCAGGGTATCCACATCAGTCGAAGAACGGTTGCCAAGTATCGTCTGTCACTTGGAATCCCAGCTCGATACTTCAGGGACAATTAATAACCTTCCGTTTTCTTTTTGCCGGCATTTGCGTATCATGTGTATACGTTGCCGTTCCGGCTCAACCGACGCGGCCTATCTTTCAGGGAGGTAGATTATGGCAAAGATTGCAATCAACGGACTTGGCAGGGTGGGTCGCCAGGTATTGAAGCACCTCATTACCCGCTATCCAGAACTTGAGATCGTTGCCGCCAACGACATCACCGACGAGAAGATGCTGGCACACCTTCTTAAATATGATTCGAACTATGGTACATGGGACATCGACATCGAGGGCAAGGAAGGCGCGATCTTCATCGGAGGCCGCGAAGTAAAGATCTTCCGCGAGAAGGACCCTGCCGCTCTGCCGTGGGGTGCTCTAGGGATCGATATCGTCATCGAATCCACTGGGGTCTTCACGGACGCTGACAAGGCTCGCGGCCACATAACCGCCGGCGCCAAAAAAGTCCTGATCACTGCCCCCGCGAAAGGAGAGGATATCACCATCGTCCTGGGCGTCAACGAGGACCTTCTGGACGCATCCAGGCACACGATCATCTCCAATGCCTCGTGTACGACAAACTCGTTGGCTCCCGTCGTTAAAGTGCTCAATGACAACTGGGGCGTCGAAAAGGGCTATATGACCACAGTCCACAGCTACACGCTGGATCAGCGGATTCTGGATGCTCCGCACAAGGACCTGCGTCGAGCCCGCAATGCCGCCACAAACATCATTCCCACGACGACAGGCGCGAGCAAGGCCGTCGCCCTGGTCATTCCAGAGATGAAGGGCAAGCTGGACGGGATCTCATTGCGTGTCCCCACACCAACTGTCTCCATCACTGTGTTCGATGCCGTCCTCAGTAAGCCGGCTACCAGGGAAGAAATCAACGCAGCGCTCAAAGAGGCTTCCGAGACGAAGATGAAGGGTTACCTCGGGTACAACGAACTGCCTCTTGTCTCTTCCGACTACCGTGGCACGATCTACTCGGGCATTGTCGACGGCCTTTCGACGAAGTCGAACGGCACACTCGTGCAGGTCCTGAGCTGGTACGATAATGAGTGGGGCTACAGCGCGAGGGTCGCCGACCTCACGAAGCTCATCGTCAAGAAGGCATCCTACTAGGAGGTATCGTCATGACGAAGCGGAGTATCAGGGACCTCGACGTTCAGAACAAGAGAGTACTTCTGAGGGTCGACTACAACGTCCCTATGTCGAAGGACGGAGCGATTACCGATGACAAGCGTATCCTCGAGACACTGCCGACCATCCGGTATCTGCTCGACAAGAACGCCACCATCATCCTCGTGACACACATGGGCCGTCCCGATGGAAGAATCGTGGAATCGCTGAGACTGGACAAGATAGCACTGAGGCTGTCGGCCCTGCTGGGCAAGCCAGTCACCAAGCTCAATTCAGTCGTCGGCCCCGACGTTACGGAAGTCGTTGCAAACGCCAAGCCTGGCGACATCATCATGCTTGAAAACGTACGGTTTCTCAAAGAGGAGAAAAGCGGCTCCGAGGAACTTGCAAAGAAGCTTGCCGCCCTCGCAGACGTCTACGTGGACGATGCGTTTGCGACCGCTCATAGGCCTGATACCTCGGTGGCGGGCGTACCGCAATTCCTTCCTTCTGCAGCCGGTTTCCTGCTCGAGAAGGAGATCAACGTACTTGAGACCGTCACAACGTCTGCCAAGAAACCCTTCATTGCCATTCTGGGTGGCGCCAAGGTCTCCGACAAGATCGGACTCATCAAGAACCTGCTCACCAAGACCGATGCGATCCTCATTGGTGGTGGCATGGCGTTCACCTTCCTGAAAGCTATGGGATACGCTGTTGGATTTTCCCTTGTGGAAGAAGACTACCTGAAGGTCGCCGACGAGATCATCGAGGCTGCCAGGACGAAGGGCACTCGTCTCCTCCTGCCGATAGATGTCATCATCACGAACGAGATCAGGACTGGCAGCTCGCACCGCATCGTCGACATCGAAGAGATTCCTGCGGACCAGATTGGCGTGGACATCGGCCCAGAAACTGTCGAGACATTTAAGGCAGAGATCGCGAAGGCCAATACAATCATCTGGAATGGGCCGATGGGGGTCATTGAGATCCCTGAGTTCGCGGAAGGAACGAAGTCTCTGGCACGGGCCATTGCGGCGAGGTCAGACGCGCTGACCGTTGCCGGCGGAGG
>JBAQYC010000121.1:0-6737 GCA_049299835.1 Candidatus Cryosericum sp.
AGGGTCGCGAGGCACTTGGTGATGGCAGCAGTCAGCGTCGTCTTGCCATGGTCGATGTGGCCGATGGTTCCGATGTTGACGTGCGGCTTGTTACGCTCAAACTTCTCTTTCGCCATTATAACCTCCCGTGAAATGTGCTCTCATGTATACAATAGAATGGAGCCCACGACCAGAATTGAACTGGTGACCTTATCCTTACCAAGGATACGCTCTACCAACTGAGCTACATGGGCTTTGGTCGCGGGGGACCGATTTGAACGGTCGACCTTTGGGTTATGAGCCCAACGAGCTACCAGGCTGCTCCACCCCGCATTCCTCACTGTCGTTGTGCATAGGCACACAAACAGCAGTATGTATACTACTCGAAAAGCACAAGAAGTCAATCACTGCCGGAACACTAAGCGCTCCGTAGGAGGTGCCACACTGCAAAAGCTGCCCCAGAGGGCACGCACGATCCTCCAGACGGAGGAGTGCAGCTCCAGCTGAAATACTGGAGCGGGAAACGGGATTCGGACCCGCGACAACCTGCTTGGAAGGCAGGGGCTCTACCGCTGAGCTATTCCCGCCAGTGCAATGGTGGGCAGGGAGGGATTCGAACCCCCGTAGGCATTGCCAACAGATTTACAGTCTGCCGCCATTAACCGCTCGGCCACCTACCCACACTGGAGCCGACGACCCGAATTGAACGGGTGACCAGTTGATTACAAATCAACCGCTCTACCAGCTGAGCTACGTCGGCTTGCATCGCAGTCAGTATAGGTGCAAAGCCGCGTCTGTCAAGCTGTGGAGCGGGGCAGGCCTATGAGAGCGCTTTCCCCAGCTTCCGCTTTGCCCTCGCGAGCGCATTCGAAACGGACGCCTTTGACATTTTAAGCCCCGCAGCGATGACCTCAAGTGTCTCACCTCGGAGACGTCTCTCGAAACACGCACGCTCACAATCGCTGAGAGTGACTGCAAGCGCTACCATATCGGGAACTCCTGCCTCTGCGGGATCACCGAGCGAGCTCCCCCATCCGTCGAGGGTGTCTGACAGTTCAATGTGAGAACCAGCAGCCCGGCGCGCCATGTCGATGAGCCTGTGCGACGCGACAGTAGCGATGTACCCGTCAAGACTGCCCCGATGGACATTGTACGTACGAATAGCACGTAGAAAGCCCAGAACGGCCTCGGCGAGGCAATCATCTCGTTCATCCCGTTCGGTGCAGTACTTGCGGGCAACAAATTTGAGGAGAGGCAGGTACATCCCCAGCAGGTCCTCAAATGCTGTATTGTCGCCCGCCAGAAAACGCTGCCTCAGCGATTCGACCCGCCCTGGTGAGCGACCGCTTCTAGGACTCGATGGCACGGAAGAGCACGACCGCGAGCGCTGTAGAGACGTTCAGTGAGTTGACCCCGGGCCGCATCGGAATCGTGATGAAGAAATCCGCATTCTTCCTGGTGAGTTCACGCATGCCGGACCCCTCACTGCCGACTATGAAGGCAGATGGACGTGCATACTTCTCTTTCCGATAGTCGTGACCGTCTGCAGCGTCTAGCCCGTACAACCAGTAGCCGTCCTTCTTGAGTCGCTCCATTGCGTAGGCAAGGTTCGCTACAACTGCTATCGGAAGACCGAATATCGTTCCGGCCGAGGCAGATACTGCCGCCGGCGAAAATGGGCTTGTCCGGTCCTTCGTCACGATGAGGCCCCCGGCACTTGATGCCGCAACCACACGAATAATCGCTCCCAGATTGTGAGGGTCGGTAACCTGGTCAACGAGAACGACTGAACGACGAGCAGACTCAGCAGGCATCGCGCCCATGAGGGCGTTCATGTCCAGCAGCCGCACTCGCGCGCACTGAGCAGCGATGCCCTGATGAGGGACGTCGCCGAGATTCTTCTGAAACCACGATCCGACCTTGTACTCCATCGGTACCTTCTGCCGTGAAGCCACGTCCTTGATCATGCGGATGCGCTCGTCCTTGTCGGAACCGGCCTCAAAGACGATCTTCTCGACCGGGTGCTCGGCAGACAACGCGCCCAGAACCGAGTTCTTGCCGTAAATAAGTATACCGGTTGGTCTCGTTCTATCAGTATTAGCCACGGATGCGATACCTCACTCCATCAACGCTGTCCTCCAGAGCGATACCAATGCCCCCGAGGCGCTCCCTGATCTGGTCAGCCATGTCGTACTGTCCTGCCTCACGAGCGACCCGACGCTTCGTGACTATCGCATCGAGAAGACCGTTTGGAGAGTTGTAGTCAGCCGCGGCAATTCCAACCTCTGCAGCCACAGCCATGAGAGCATCCCGTCTTTCGGCAAGAAGACTGGACTTATGAGCCATGTAGTCGCGCGTCTGGTCAAGCCCGAGTACCCAGAGAGCAGACCGAAAGACCTCGAGCGCACGAGAAGCCTCTGATCCACCGAGCAGCCGCTCTGACGCTGTGCGGCGCACTCGAGTCATGAACTCATAGACAGAAGCAAGTGCACGGGATGTGTTGAGGTTATCTGCCAGTGAAGCGTCGAATTCGGTGAGAAATCCGGAACACATGCTCTCAAACTCGACGTCGATACCGGCAGCGGGAGTCCGTGCCAATTCCTGTAGAAATGCCTCATACTCTGCCATGCGCTCATAGCTTGTGAATGCCTGTCCGAACCCCGCAATGCTGAACTTCAGTGGTTTTTCGTAGGATGTCTGCAGAAGACATAGCCGGATGATCTGTCCTGGATACTGCTCCCGCAGTTCACGCACAGTCATGACATTGCCGGTTGACTTTGACATCTTCTCGGTACCCATGTTGACCATTCCCGAGTGCATCCAGTAGCGAACAAACTGCTGTCCGTCCAAAGCTGCCTCACTTTGGGCGATCTCGTTCTCATGGTGAGGGAAGATGAGATCCTCTCCCCCTCCATGAATGTCAAACCCTGCCCCGAGATGTCGCAGGCTCATTGCTGAGCACTCAACATGCCATCCTGGACGACCCTTTCCCCAGGGGCTGTCCCAGGAGATCTCCCCCGGCTTGGCAAGCTTCCATAGAGCGAAATCCAGGGGATCCTCTTTTGCTTCGTTCACGTCTACCCGGGCCCCACTGCGCATCTCGTCGACAGAACGGCCCGACAGCCGACCGTAGCGACTGAACTTGCGAACAGAGAAATAGACTCCGTCTGATGAGACGTATGCATAACCATTCGTAGCAATGCGGCCAATGAGATCAATGATGTCCTGAATGCTCTCTGATACCTTCGGCGTGATGTCGGGAGGGAGAACATTGAGTGCAACCATGTCTTCCAGGTATTCGCCAATGTAGCGAGCAGAAAGATCGAGTGGCGCGACTCCCTGCTCCTGGGCACGTCTGATGATCTTGTCGTCGATGTCTGTATAGTTGCTTACGTGGGTTACAGCATAGCCGGCGTGCCGAAGGTAGCGTTTCAGGAGGTCATAGACGATGGCCGTCCGAGCATGCCCGATGTGGGCAGGAGCATACGGCGTAACCCCACAGACATACATCGCTATCCTGCCTGGCTCACGGGGTACGAGCACGACGGTCTTTCGCGTCAGCGTATCGTGAATCCTCATGGTTGATTTCCTCCACTGCATAAGCGTACCTACAGGGTATCAAAAAAGGCAGCAGGCACAATGTCCTGCTGCCCAGTAACATGCGAGAAGGCTTTCTAGCGTTTCCTGTACTGAGTGGCCTTACGGGCGCCCAGGAGACCGTACTTCTTGCGCTCTTTAATGCGAGCATCGCGCGTCAGAAGCTTGGCCTTTTTCAGAACCGGCTTGTTCTCCGGATCCTGCTCAACCAGCGCGCGGGCGATACCATGGCGAACTGCTTCAGCCTGGCCATTGAACCCGCCACCCGCGACACTCACAATAGCATCAAATACCGGAGCGCCTCCCATGACCGTGAAGGCAGCCATTGTCTTCATGGAAACCGTCTGGACTGGGAAATATTCCTCAACCGGTTTGCCATTCACGACAATCTTGCCGGTTCCTGCAACAAGATGGACACGCGCTATTGCGGTCTTTCTCTTGCCAGTACCCCAAATCTGCGTAGTTGCCACGGCGTCCTCCCTAGTTGACCTTGTACTCAACAGGCTTCTGAGCCTGGTGAGGATGCTCGGGCCCCTGATAGACGCGCAGGTTGCTGAGCAGTTCCTTGCCAAGCGTGTTCTTGGGCAGCATACCGCGAACCACGCGCTTGAGCAGGAAGTCGGACCGTGTCTCCAGCATCTTGTTCCAATTGGTGGCCTTCAGGCCTCCCGGGTAGAACGAGTGATGATAGTGCATGGTCTGCGTGCCCTTCTTGGGGTCGATAGCCAGCTTTGAAGCGTTGATGACAATGACATTGTCGCCAACCATAGCATTCGGCGTGAACTCTGGTCTGTCCTTACCCCGAAGAATATTGGCAATGACCACCGCAAGTCGTCCGACACTCTGGTCTGTAGCATCGATCAGAATCCAGCGACGGCTCACCGTCTCCGGTCTAAAAAACGTTGTCTTCATTCATATCCTCCTGGAGAATTCTTTACTAGATTACCATAAACCCGCGATTAGTCAACGCCTTGAGGCTGCAAACAGTACAAGACCCGCTTGTCCGGAGAGGGTTCGGGCAAACGGCAACATGCACTGAGGACCAGCTGTCAAGCGTAATCGACGGCAACCAGGTAGAGGCCGCCAGCCGCCATCACCTGCCGCGTGTATGGGACATCGGGTCCTGCAAATGCATCGTTCCATGTTTCGGCACCGATTCTCCCCTGTCCGGCCTTCAGGACGAAGTACGCCATGCGGCGTACCATATGATACAGGAAATGATCACCCGATACCGTGAAGATGACCACTTTGTCTGTTTCGACCACATCAGCCGAATTCAGTGTACATGTCGTATCCCGGTGCCGCCTGCTCGGGTCGATATTCCCAAACACCTTGAAATCATGCGTTCCAAGCAATGCATGCGCAGCATCATTCATTGCCACAGCCTTGACAGGATACTCGAGCCGATACGCATAGCGGGCAAGGAACGGGGCCCAGTGTCCATCCTTGATAAACAGGTAAGCATAGGACTTTCCTGCTGCAGAAAATCGCGCACTGAAGTTGGCACTCTCAAGAACGCAATTGCGGATCGTCAGCCACTCGGGCATCATGACGGGAAGGCGCCGTGCAACGCGCTCATAGAGAATCTCGTCGCGCAGAACGAAACTCACCACATTGTGAAGGGCGTGGACACCCCTGTCGGTTCGCGATGCCCCAACAACTGGTACATATGACCCACAGACAGCTTTCAACGCCCCTTCCAATGCGCTCTGCACGGTCACCAGAGATTCCTGTTTCTGGAAACCATAGGCGAAGGAGCCGTCGTAGGCTATGTCCATGCGTACGGTTACAGGAACAGACGCCACAGGATGACCCCGGACAGGCCGGCTGCTGTTCCAAGAAGAATGAAAGCGTCGGAGGGTTCGAAGTGCCGTGCATGGTATCTTGTCCGAGGGTTCCCCACGCGAAAGCCCCTGGCTTCCATCGCGACAGCCAAGTCATCTGCCCGGCGAAAGGAGGAAACGAACAAAGGTATCAAAATGGGAATAAAGCTCTTCATGCGCACAACGAGGCTTCCCTCTCCGATCTTGGCTCCCCGAGATACCTGTGCCCGTATGATCCGTTCAGTTTCCTCGAGAATCGTCGGTACGAACCGCATGGCAATACTCATCACCAGTGCGATTTCCGCCGAAGGCACGCCAATATGGCTGAGAGGTTTCAACAGGTCCGACACGGCGTCGGTCAACTCAATAGGAGAAGTGCTCGCCGTAAGGAGGACACTTACAAGAGTAAGCAGCACCAGTCTGCAAAGAATGAACCCGGCCAGTACCAGTCCCTCGCGCGTGACTCGCATAAACCAGAACCGCCAGACAGGTGTACCAGGAGTGAAGAATATCTGCACGACAACGGTCAACAGAATGAGGAACATGATGGGCTTCAGACCACGGGCAAAGAACCGCAGTGGTATTCTTGAGACTCCAATGCCGATACCCAGAAGAACGGCAATGGGGATGTACTGCGCCGTCTTCGTCGCAACGAAAATTCCAATCATGAGAACTATGGTCGAAACAAGCTTCACCAGGGCGCCGGATCGGTGTATGGCAGAAATTCCGGGGTAGTGCTGCCCAAGAACGAAACTGCGAGAGAGGCCCACTATGCGCCTCCCAAATCGGAGACACACAACCTCAACGAGTCAAGCATCCGGCCGGCCGAACACTCATTCACTGTGAGCGTGCTTCCACAATCCTTCAGCGCCCGCGCAAGAAGATGGCTTTCCGGAAGCTCCAGACCCGTTCGCTCAACTAGTTCTTCATCGCGAAAAAAAGCATCGGTCGAACCCTGAAATGCCACAGTTCCATCGTCAAGAACAACAACTTGTTTGCAGAACTCCGCAACCTCGTCCATGTTATGAGATACGAGGATTACTGTGATGTTGGCGTTCTGGCGCAAGGACTCCAACTCATTCAGAACGGTCAGCTTGGAGCCGGAGTCAAGCCCCGCAGTGGGTTCATCGAGTACGATGTACTTCTGTCCCATCGCGACAACCGAGGCGATGGCCACGCGACGCTGTTCTCCCCCACTCAGCTGAAAGGGAGATAACGGCAAAAAACGCTCCGGATCGAGACCGACGATGCCCATTGCTTTACGAACACTCTCATCGACCTGCTCTTTGCTGAACCCATAGTTGCGGCAGCCAAAGGCTACCTCTTCGAAGATGGTCT